>CAYOGD010000249.1:0-1532 GCA_964403395.1 uncultured Alkaliphilus sp. | reverse complement strand
CTCAATAAAAAATGGGGGTGCCATATGCCTTATCTATCGAATAACGAAAATATAATAGAAGAGAATACAATCATCAGAGGGATACCGTGCATCAGGCTCGTTCCCGGGTGGAAAAGCAAACCGCTTCCTACAATAGTGTTTTATCACGGTTGGAGTTCCGCTAAAGAGAATCAGAGGTTCAGGGGTTTTATATTGTCAAGTCTGGGATATCAGGTAATAATCCCGGATGCAATATATCATGGAGAGAGGGATCCTATAGATTATGATGATCCCAATAGTGCGGCTAAATATTTTTGGGGAGTAATTTTAAATAATATGGATGAATTTTATACCTTGGCAGAAGAACTGATAGATAAATATGATACAGATCCCAATAATATTGCAGTAACGGGCCACTCCATGGGAGGGTTTACTTCCGCCGGGATATTTACTCATAATAAAAATGTAAGAACTTCAGTGATATTAAACGGATCTTTAAATTGGAAGATGTCTAATGAAATATTTTTAAAAAAGCTAACTACAGATACGGCTGAGGGAGAAGACCTGGCTATAAAGGTGAGTCTGTTGGATCCGATAAATAATTTACATAAATTAGTTGATAGGCCATTGCTCATATTGCACGGTGCCGAAGATAATGTGGTGTCCAAAATACCACAACAGGTTTTTTATAATAAAATAAAATCCTTGTATAGGGATAAAACAAAAATAAAGATGACGGAGTATCCATTTTTAGGTCATGTTGTAACTACAAATATGTTGGAAGATGCAGTAGGATGGCTTTTAAAATATATCGTATGAAGATGTCATTCTGAATCCAAGTGAAGAATCTTACTTATCATTCTGAAACGGGCAGAGTGGGCTTGACCTGTGAAAGATCTGTGTCTGTGGGTAGCGCTATGATAATATTTTTTATATAATTTGATTTTATTTCGGAAGGGAGAGAGGAAAAATGGAATATTTACTCAGCAGCAGTGAAATGAAAAACTGTGATGCTTCTATAATCAACAAAATAGGGGTACCCGGAATGGTGCTGATGGAAAAAGCGGCACTCAGCGCCGTGGAAGAATTATATGAGGGAAAGTTCGATCTGAAAAAGGTTGTTATTGTCTGTGGAAACGGCAACAACGGCGGCGACGGTTTTGCCATGGCCAGGCTCCTATATTTAAAAGATGTGGATGTGACTGTTTTATTTGTAGGGGATGAAAACAAATGTACACCGTCGACTGAGCAACAGATGTGGATCGTGCAGAACTATGGTATGAAAATTCATAATGGCTTCGATTTTGATTTTGACGGGTACACCACCATAATTGACGCTATATTCGGTGTAGGTATATCAAAATCGGTCAGGGGCAAATATGCACAGATAATCGAGAGGATGAACGAGGCGGAGGCGGATATCTTTGCCGTAGATATCCCGTCGGGAATTTCGGCAGATACGGGAAAGGTTTTGGGAGTTGCCATAAGGGCAAAAAGAACAGCGACATTTGCATACAAAAAAGTCGGACTGGTTCTACACCCGGGTTCGGAAT
>CAYOGD010000248.1:0-1536 GCA_964403395.1 uncultured Alkaliphilus sp. | reverse complement strand
GTATTCAAAGCGGATAAACTCATAGGATTCTTGGAACAGGAGGATATAGTCCCCTATCTATTTATAAAAAACAAGATAAAAACAAATGTCTTAGACGTAGAAACTAAAGAAGATGATTTAAACGGTACGGCCACATTGGAAACTTACAGAAGCAAAACAAAAATTAAACCCGTATATGGGACTGAAACCCTCAGCTTCGATATAGATATCGAAACAGAAGCTTTCTTGGTAGAGTTAGATACAATGTCCGATTACATAAGTACACAGGGGAGGGCAAAGCTTAAAAAAATGGCCGAAGAACATCTGGAAAAAAAAATAGAGGAGCATATAGAAAATGTCAAAAAAGATTTTAAGCTTGATATATTTGGATTCGGAAATATCATCAGGCAAAGAAACCCCAGGCTTTGGAAAGAACTGGAGGAAGATTGGGATACTATCTTTATAAATGCAGATTTTAACATAAACTGTGAAATACGTATAAAAGGTTCCGGACATACTCTAAAACCAGTAAGGGCTGTTGATTAACTATGGGTAGGATTATCATATATTTACTTCTATATCTATGTATAATATTTTACGATCTAGTGCCTATCAAAAGAAACAATTATAACAAACTATTTGCATTTAATTTAATCACCATGTGTATTGCATTTATAATAGTAGTTTTAGTTGGGTTTAATCTGAATGTACCCAGCCCCGCAGACTTTATTGAGGATATAGTCAATCTTTTTATAAAATAAAGAAAGGGAGAGCCCGTTGAGAAAAGAACAAATTTCAAAATCTCAGGCTTACATATTGATAATAACATTTATGATAGGAACCACCTCGGCACTGTCCTCCTATTCCGAAAGCAAACAAGATACATGGATTGCCCTGTTAATGACCCTGGTATTGGTCACCCCGATAGTTATTATCTATGGGAGCATATTGAATAATCATACGGGCAAGGATTTATTTCAAATATTAGAACACATATTCGGCAAAATAGTAGGCAAGATAATCGGGGCCCTGTACACCTTCTACTTCTTTCATCTGGGTGCCATATGCATCAGAAATATGACGGAATTCATACAAGTGTCCTCTTTCCCCGAAACACCCCAGTATCTCACTGCTCTTTTTATAGGCCTGTTAACTATTTATATTTTGAAATCAGGATTAGAGGTTATGGCTAGGGTAAATAGATTTATATTTCCATTCATAGCCTTTATATTGACCATAACACTTCTTTTTGTTGCTCCAAGAGCAAAACCAACCAATTTCCTGCCCATGTTGGAGAACGGATGGCTGCCTGTTATAAAACACAGCTTTCTCATATCTACATTTCCTTTCGGTGAAACCATCGTTTTTATGTCTTTTTTTAATACTATAGGAGAGAAAAAAAAAGCATCTAAAATATATTTAAAAGGAATATATCTGGGGGGTTTAGTACTTTTCAGTGTTATTATAAGAAACATACTGATATTAGGATTTCCAAGTTTATCTTCAAGTACCTTTCCCTCATTTGATGCGGTATCCTTGATCAATATAGGCGACTTC
>CAYOGD010000247.1:0-1552 GCA_964403395.1 uncultured Alkaliphilus sp. | reverse complement strand
ATAAATTATTTGCCTATAATTAGAAAAATAAAGAGGAAAAGGAAATTTTATATAGAATAAATATAAGCGTTGAGAAAATTTTACATCAATTGCTATTTATTGAATTCATTTTACAAAAGGAGCGGAAAAATGACAAACAATGAGAACGGTTTCACATTGATAGAGGTGCTCGTAATACTATCCCTGCTCACTCTGTTAAGTTCAATTGTTGTCTCCATCCCAAGTAATATGTATAATAAAATCCTGCTGAAATCAGCCGCCGTTGAAATAAGAGAGGCTCTGTATTTGTCCCGGCAGTTGAGTTTGGATGAATCCAGAGAATATTGTGTAGAATTGATGGAAGATAAGTTCAGAGTTAGGGAAGATAAATCGGGCGGAAGAATCGTGTTAACTCAAGCGTTTAATAAAAACATTTCGGGGGTTAATGATCCGAAGAATAGAATATCACACAACAGAAGTGGGGAAACAAGCTACGGAAAATTTACACTGATAAACAAAAAAGGTCAAAAAATTTGTATAGAAGTTCTGATCGGTACCGGAAGAGTGAGAATATCGGAGATATATTGATTAAGAATGATGAAAATAGAAATTCTCATTAGTACCAAAAAAGTAAGAATATCGAATATATATACTGATTAGGGATGATAAAATTTGAAAAATAACAAGGGACTGACGTTGATAGAAGTTTTGTTGGCGTTATTTTTGCTTACGACAACAGTATTGATATTAAACAGATATTCCTTTCTTATTAATCGGGCATCGGCTAAAAATAAGATAAATCAGAAGATAGGGATTCTGGCTAAGAATAAAATGGAGGAAATCAAGTCGGGCTATATCTACATAGATGATAATAGATATCATATTTTGGATTTAGAAGATTCCATAAGTTTCAAAGAACAAAATTATGATATAAATATTTCGATAATACCCCTGCATGATTATGAAAATATCAGCTGTATAAATTTAGATGTGAGGGACGAAAGAGAAAATATCTCTTATAATCTTATCCGATATATCGATCTGCGTAAAATAATTATGGGTAATTAAGATTATCCGTCTGTCGGAGCTATCGTTTCAGATTGGGTGGTGAGAAATAACATGGGAAAGTAAAAAACAAACAAAAAGGCTTCACCCTTATAGAATGCATAGTATCCATTGCACTCATTTCCATGATTATGATCAGCATTTCCCTGATACTTTCTTTTGCACTCAACAGCTATGGCCGGCATACGGATGATTGGCAGACAAAGCATGATGTATATATAGCCTCAAAATACATAGAAAAGAGCCTGAGGGAGTTTAACCAAGAGGATATCATATTTGACAGCGACAATAATATATTTCAGGGTAAGGATTATGACAATAAAAGCGCCTGGGTATATCTGAGCGGTAAGAGACCCTTTAAAACAAACATCCTTATATATTTTTATGACGATACAAAAGAGATCAGGGTCAATAAAAACAATGAAAATAATGTACTGTGCGGCAATATAGGAAATGTCACGGTAAATGAATTGATAGAAGGTAAATTGATAGAGATAGAGGTTACGGC
>CAYOGD010000246.1:0-1576 GCA_964403395.1 uncultured Alkaliphilus sp. | reverse complement strand
TGGTCTTCTAAATCTACAATATCATTATCTATACCCGAGGCCAACAGCCTGACCAGCAACTGGCCTTTATTGACACTATCCCCTTCTTTGGCTAGGATTTCCTCGACAATAAGTTCTCCGGAATACCCCGTGGTACGCAATGCGTCACTGACAGTGACACCTCCGCCATCCGATGGATTCAACTGCCCTACCGTGTTAACGCCTACCGTTATATCCCCTCGTGCTACCTCGTGAGTTGCATATGAAGGCTCCGTATCTGTTTTCTGAGCCCCCGACATAAGCTGTTTGTACGCATAAAACCCGCCGCCCGCTATGATTACAACAATTAATACGATCATGATTATTCGCTGTCGCATAATTTTTCCCCCTCTGTTAAATTATTTATGTTGTTATCAGTCAGTTGTTGTTCCGTATGTTTCATCTCTTCTATGTAATCTATCTGTCCGTCCTTTATATGATAAATATGGTTCCCATATTCACCTATACTCCTTTCATGGGTCACCTGGACAATAGTTATTTCCCTATCCCTGTTGAGCCTTTGGAAAATAGACATGATGTTTTCACCGGATTTTGAATCCAACGCTCCTGTAGGCTCATCGGCTAATATGATTTTGGGATTGCTGACAATAGCCCTGGCAATGGCCACCCTTTGCTGCTCGCCCCCGGAAAGCTGAGACGGCATATGTTTGGCCCTTTCCGCCAGACCCATGGATTCCAGAGCCTCCAGGGATTCCTTTTTTCTTTCCCTTCCGGTAATACCTTTGTATATCAAAGGTAATTCTACATTTTCCAGAGCGTTCAATTTTGGCAGCAAATGAAACTGTTGAAAAATAAAGCCTATAAACCGATTTCTGATATTAGCCAAATTCCGGTCGTTAAGCTTTTCCACCTGTTTATTATCCAAATAATAACTTCCGGACGAAGGTTTATCCAGACACCCGATGATATTCAACAATGTAGATTTTCCGGAACCGGAAGGGCCCATAATGGACACAAAATCCCCGTCCTCAATCGATATGTTCACTTCCTTCAATGCCTGGACATTTACCTGCCCATCCTTATATATCCTCGATATATTATCTAATTTTATTAACGTCACTTGATTCCCCCCTTTGCGCAATAGCCTATCCACTATTATAGACTACTTGATATAGAAAATGTTCCATATCAATGAAAGCTTTACCAATTTTTAACCTTTT
Organism: uncultured Alkaliphilus sp.; assembly: GCA_964403395.1. Classification (GTDB taxonomy): domain Bacteria; phylum Bacillota; class Clostridia; order Peptostreptococcales; family Natronincolaceae; genus JAAZJW01. The sequence continues at coordinate 377 of CAYOGD010000246.1, read as the reverse complement.
TGTAAGGAACAGATGCCTTGTTCCTACGAAACACCGGGCGGAAAGCAGTGATTGGACGATGGGCAGTTAAGGACTGTAGAGCGAGGGATGGACAGCAAATAGATAGCAGACGAACAAAAAAAGAAGAACCGACCTCAATGGCCAATTCTCCTGATAAGTCATTACTATTTTTTACCACTCTCACAAAATTCATAACCTTTCACTCTTGTCATTCACAGCATTCCTTCTTAAAAATATTATACCATGCAACCATGTATTATAACATGATAATTCGATTTTCTGCATATTAATTTCACTGATTTTTCAACAAAGTCTCAATCTCCCCCCGGTTTTACCGGTTTGCTCATTTAATAGTAAATTCCATCTTTACATCTTTA
>CAYOGD010000245.1:0-1595 GCA_964403395.1 uncultured Alkaliphilus sp. | reverse complement strand
ATCAGGAAAATTACAAATGTCATAGCAAATGTCGCTTTTTTACGATTCCAATTGAACTGGTCTACCAAATAAGCAACTGTCACTTCCAGCAAAGAGATCGCAGATGTCAAGGCTGCAAAGAAAACTAGAGTAAAGAATATGAATGCAAAGAAATTGCCAAAGGGCATCTTTGAAAATACCGAAGGAAGCGTGACAAATAGAAGCCCGGGGCCTTCACTGGGATCAAATCCGAAAGCAAAAACTGCCGGCAAAATTGTTAAACCTGCAAGTATGGCTATAGCAGTATCCATCAATGGTGTTGCTAAAGAACTCTTTACCAGATTTTCGTCCTTGCCCAAATAACTGCCGTAAGTGATCATACAGCCCATACCGAGGCTCAATGAAAAGAAAACCTGACCCAGAGCCGCCAATATAACGGAACCGTCAATGACGGAAAAATTCGGTGCCAATAAGAATTTAACTCCTTCCATGGCCCCATCCAGGGTGAGCGAACGTATCATGACGATGATTGTCATTATGAATAGAGCGGGCATCATAATTTTAGAAGCCCTTTCAATCCCACCGCTTATACCGGCCATAACTATGACTAAATTAATGAGCATAAAGATTGCATGATATAGAATGGGTTCCACAGAACCGGTGATGAATGCCCCGAAATCGGCAGTGCCCAATATCCCCGTGATCGATCTCACCATATAATTGATTACCCAGCCGCCGACCACACTGTAAAAAGAAAGAATTAAAAAACCGGCTAAAACACCGAGTCCTCCTAACCAAGCCCATCTTTCGCTGAGTTTTTTATAAGCGCCTACGGCGCCCAGTTGTGTATGCCTGCCTATCAATACTTCTCCTAACATCAGCGTGAAACCGACCAAAAGCACAATGATTAAATATACAAAAACAAATGCACCGCCGCCGTTAGAACCGGCTAAATATGGAAATTTCCAAAGGTTACCCAACCCTATTTGGGAACCTGCAGCCGCCATAATAAATCCGAAGGTAGAGGTCCACCGGCCTCTTTTCGATTTATCATCTAAACTTTCCATGTTTTCACTCCTTTCAATAATATTTTTAAATCATAATATCCCCCTTCAAACATAATTTTTAAAAAATTCTAAGTGCGATTCGGGAAATTATATATAAAGAGGGTCTAAGCGGTTATAAAAACTATATGTATTAATATCAATTATAATAGCATTTATAATAATATGCAAGGAATACATTTCCTGCATGTTTAGCCGGAAACAGCAAATTTTTACATTATATAAACCGATAATATGGTATAATCTTTATACAATAGAGAAGCAATATATAATATGCCGGCAAACGGTTTTAAAGTTTAAAGGTAAGGGGCAATAAGATTATATTATTACGAGGAGGAATATTATGAAATTGTATATCGATACGGCAAATGTAGAGCATATCAGGGAGATAAGCAAATGGGGTATTTTGAGCGGTGTGACTACGAATCCGTCGCTTATTGCAAAGGAGGGCAGGGATTTAAAACAGGTGATAGCGGAGATTGTGCAGCTGGTGGACGGGCCTATAAGCGCTGAGGTGATAGGTGAAACCTCGGATAAGATGGTGAAGGAAGC
>CAYOGD010000244.1:0-1609 GCA_964403395.1 uncultured Alkaliphilus sp. | reverse complement strand
CAACCTAAATACGCATTAAAGCACCGTTAGGTTCCGGTATCTCATCTTTTTCTATTCGGTTCATTTTACAGAAATGTTCAAAAAATTGCTGTGCATTTTCCTGTTCTACAGGATCCTCTTTCAAAGAAACAATATCTCGTAAAATTTGTGCCATCCATATATTATCAAAATAACGATGTCGCCCCGTATTCCAAGTCATCCTGTGCGGACATTTTTCGTTGACATAATAGTTCCAGAAAAGCATTTTTTCCGCCTCCTGCTCCGATAAACGAAATCTGTATTTCGAATGAGCAGGGATATAACCGTTGACACATGTTTTATTATTGAAGGCCTCGCTTACCATAAACACACCTAAAATACGCCTATCCTTTTCAGGCATATCAGGCTCCCTTGCTGTCAAAAGACAAGCACTGTTTTGATTTATTCTGGCCAGCCGCCTCGGTTGACCTTGTTTCTCGCCACTTTTTATTGCCCCGGTAAAAACATCCCATCTTTCAAAAACACTATTCTGTTCCTGTTCCCTACACCAAAAAACAGACTGTGATTGAGGATGAATTTTCTGGGTCTCACGTCTTGTAATATTTCTTTCTTGTGCCAGAAGATGTTGCCGCTTTTTACTTTGCAGGGCCCTCAATTCCTTAAGTTTTTGCTCTTTCTCCTCACATTCCTTTTTCCTCTTTTGTACCAATTTCGCCATCTTCTGATCAATAAGCGTAAGGTATGTTCCAAACGCATCAGGAAAAACAAATTTTTTGTTGCCCGATGGAAAATCTATCCCAATATACGAATCGCGCAATTTAACGACTCTTCCTTTACCAAAAATCTTGTGTATCACCTGTTTATCAATTAAATCTGCTATCATACTGCACCTCCATTCTACCTGCGCAATCTTTATAAAAATCCTTTTAAATATCTATTTTGATTCAATCGGCAATATTATTACAGGCTTTTTATTTATAGTCGGGAATCTTCCAATTACCTCCCATTTAGAAAAAACCATTATGTTCCGTTTTATATCTATGAATTAGAACCCGAATTGCGTATATTGTTATTATAACACTAATAGGATAATAATTCAAATTTTTATGTTGACATTACTATATATTGTATTATAAAATAAAGATTTAGATATTTACAAATAACATCACGAATAATAAATAACTAAATGCCCTATCATCATACTTTCTGATTTTGATTGAAACATCCCATTACAACATGGTGATTAAACATAGCGAAGAGATGTTGGGCTCTAATGGCTGAAAAACTAATTTTTTATTGCGAGGGATGCAGGTTTCAATTGATAAATACACCGGGTATTCTATAATAAGCCCGGCACTGATATATTTATGATTTTAATAGCTAAAACTGGTTAAATGTACACAAACGCGGATGTAAAAAATACGGTTGCTCTTAATTTCGTCAGAATAGGATTAAAAGCTTTTTCCAACATATTCTAATAAAAATATAAAACAGAAAAAAGTCGGAAAAGAATTAAATATACCAAGCAGGGGGATAATATATTATTGACAAAGAAGCGTGAATCAGTCTCCGTTTCAGCTTCAACATCAGCCGTAGCGAGACAGAGGGATAATATATTATTGACAAAGAA
>CAYOGD010000243.1:0-1653 GCA_964403395.1 uncultured Alkaliphilus sp. | reverse complement strand
AATGTTTTTGTTTTAGAATATTTTTGTCCCACCCTGAATACAAATAAATGTAAGGCCGTATTTAATTTAACAAAACATACAATCGATGCCGGTTATATGTAATAACAAAGGGGGGGAGAGATATGGGGAAGATGCCGAAACTACCGGAAATAAATTGGAAACTGTTTATTGCTATGATTTTAATTATTGTGGTGGTTGTGGGCCTTGTTAAATTTGTTCCTAAATTAGTATCTAAGAATGATAAAGAGGTGGGCCATATGATTTTAAATAAGGAGCAGATTCCTGAAAAAATTCATGAAATACTGCCAAAGTATAAAATGTTAGAAAGGGCCTTGGTTGCTAAAATAGATGATCAAATCTATGTGATAGTTACCCGCGGACAAAAACTGACAGCCGGATATGATGTGAATATCGAAAAGCTGGAATTGGTAAAAGAAGAGGAAGAGACAAAATTAATAGTCCATGCAATATTTAAGGACCCTAAGCCGGATGATATTGTCACTCAATCCATGACACATCCATATGCGGTCGCTAAGACGGAATTGAAGGAGTTGCCTAAAAAAATTGACCTGGAAATAAAGCAAGAAGAGTAAAGAGATTTTCTTTGATAGAGTAAAGGAATTTCCTTTACTCTTTTTCATATTTATCATATATCAAAACATAATGTTATTTTCGGTTATACCATCCCGGGACGAACAGCATAGGTCTGCCTCCCTTGAAGAGTCCATAAAGGATGCTGTGGCAGCAGCACATTGTAACGTAAACTTAATATATTTGTATCCCGGTTAATATATAATAAAGGTATATGCAGGGCTAAAAACGAGATTCTTCGCTTTATGCCCTAACCCAATTTGTGTTGCGAGACTGCACACGTTAAAAATGATACCTTTTTCCGGTGTCCGGTATGGGTTAGGTTATAAAAAGGTTTCCACGAGGGATCTTATTCTTATAAATTATATGTAATGGGGGGCAATATATTATGAATAGATTCAGGAGAATAACTACAGCCGTAGGTTTATCCGTGATAATGATAATGTCCATGGCAATCACAGGCTTTGCCGATCAAATAATATACGAGAAAATAGAGGATGAGCCTATTTCCAACGGGGTTGCGTATAAAAACATCCTACGTTTCGGAAAAAACGGATGGTTAAATCTAAATGCGGTCTATATTGACTTAAGAGATACCGGCATAGAATTAGACGTGCTGACGAGTTCAAGCGGGTTGTCCACTAAAGAATCCTTATCCTCAATGGTAAAAAATACGGGAAATGTCGTATCGGCTATTAACGGGGATTTTTTTTATATGTTAAGTCCGGATTCTCCGCTGGGGACAATAATTAAAAATGGTGAAGTGATAAGCACTCCTGTTACGGCCCATGATTATGCTACATTTTTTATTAATTATGCAGGGGAAGCCTTTGTGGATTATTGGGGGAAGGAATATTGGAGGGATGAGCTGTATGCCACAACGTGTAGTGGTATAAATATACCAATTTCGACAATCAATAAATATACGGACGAATTTCAATACATTATGTTGATAGATAGAAATTGGGGGACTCATTCACCGGGATTCAGTGCCAATTTGCAGAATATGGTAGAGGTGGTTGTGATAGATGATATTGTGGTGGAAATACGGCAGGAACAGCC
>CAYOGD010000242.1:0-1659 GCA_964403395.1 uncultured Alkaliphilus sp. | reverse complement strand
AGGTCATAAATAAAGTAGCGATATTGTTATATCACTACTTCTACATTTTATAGCAAAATCCTATTATTTTTTTAAAAAATCACTTCTTCTTATGCATTCATCCAATTCATTCGTTGTCTCAACTAATTTAATTTGATTGGCAAACAATTTATTCTGGAGGTCATTAATCAAGGCTTGTGCCTTTTCTAAATCATCTTCCTTTTCCAATAATTCTTTCTTTAACAGACCGGTTTGCTCGTCTTCCTGCAGGTCGGTTTCAATCTCCTCTATTTTTTCCTCAAGGGCGGAATATGCCCTGTCTTTTTCATTTAATTCGCTATGAAGGGTTTCTATATGCTTTTCCAACTCTATAATTTCTTGCTGAGGTTGCCGTATCTCTTTCTCCTTCTCATCAAGAGAATCCTGCGTCTTTATATATTGATCCGCAATATTAATACAAGTTAATACAGCAATCATCGATGTACTGAGCTTTTTGTTGGCTTTGGCTATAGTCTCCATTTTATCATCTACAAAACTGCTCACCTTTAACAGGTATTCCTTAGGCTCAGCACCAACAATAGAATATTCCTGACCATTTATTTTAACTGTCACTTTGTTTTTCTGCTCCATTCTCAAATCAGCCCCTTTATAAAAGAAATACCGGAAAGGCAGAATCCCAACTGCCCTTACCTAGATTACATATATTTTCTCCATATGTTTTAAATTTCCTGCCTATGACCTTAATTTTCCCCCAAGTTTTTCACTTATTTCATTTAAAATATTGCTATGAACAGCATTTGCTTCCTCATCGGTTAAAGTACGTTTTCTGTCCCTATAGGTAATAGTATATGCGATGTTCCTTAAACCCTCTTCAATTTGTTCGCCTTCATAAACATCAAACAATTCAAATCTATCTAATATATCTCCCCCTTTATATTTAATGATATCTTCAATTTGTTTTACCAACACGGTCTTATCCAATACAACGGCAAAGTCCCTGGTTATTGACGGATACTTAGCCAGCGGTTCATATGCTTTTTCCATCTGTGTAAATTTCAGTATGATACTGAAATCTAATTCTCCACAATAACACCTTCGGCCTAGATCATAATTCTCTGTCACCGTAGGATGCAGTTCTCCGATGGTTCCTAAAATCTCATTTTCAACGGTAATATTAGCGCATCTGCCCGGGTGATAAGTCGAATTATTCTTTTCTGCGCTGAATTCATATTCACAAATTCCTAAATTGTCCAATAATGTTTCCACAGCACCTTTTAATGTGAAAAAATCTTCTTCCCCGTACATAGCCATCACCAAATTGGGAATCTCATATGGCAATTCTTCCCCCGATTCTATTCTTGGGATAAAAATTTGTCCGATTTCAAAAGCTCTCATATCATTGACCTTATGGTTAATATTTCTGGCTGCAACCTCTAATATGTTCGGAAGTAAGCTGGTCCGCATAACGCCGGTTTCATCACCAAGGGGGTTTATAAGTCTTATCATATCTCTTTTCGTGCTATCCTTGCTAAGATTTATCATATCGATAGCCTTCGGGCTGATAAAAGAATATGTCAAGATTTCATTAAAACCCATCCCATTTAAAAGATCCCTTGCAATGTCCTCTACAATTTGATTATCCGGTTTTCCGCCTACCGATATGTCCCCTTTAACCATGGT
>CAYOGD010000241.1:0-1668 GCA_964403395.1 uncultured Alkaliphilus sp. | reverse complement strand
CATCCTCCACGGAGTATATGGAATAGTTGGAAGCAAACTGCAATGTCTTCTCTATGCTTTCCCTGCTTATATAATAACTGTTGACCGGTGTCAAAGAGAGATTACCATTTGTATCGATAAAATAATCTTTCTGCCTTCCAAATACCATAAGAGGCCGGTTTACTCTTAGGCGTATCTCTTCCAGTATGGCTTTAAAATCACCCGGCAGTTTCTTTATGATATTTCTGACATCCGGGCACAGATACAATTCCAAGTTTGAAATAACAGATAATTCATCCCTGCTTCTGTTTATCAAAATTCCTTCTTCAACCACAACCTGTCCCTCCTCTATATAATTAATATTTACATAGTTAATCAATTATGCTTATTTTGCAAAAAAATAAAATCCAAGGATTCAATCCTCGGATTTTTGCAGTATGTAATACTATATTTTGTTCGTCATCTTCGAAATTTTGTTTTTCATTTTCAAAATTTTATTTGTCATTCTCAGAATTCTATTTTCTATCTTTAAAATTCTATTCTTCATCCTCAAAATCATCGTCGGAGTCATATTCTACCAGCTCCTCAAAATCAACTATCTCATGACATCTTGGGCACACCACATCCACATCGTCCTCGTACAGCAGATCTTCGTCTACATACACATCTTCATGGCAGTTGGGGCACTCCAGCTCGACAAAATCGACCTCATCATCCCCGCTCCCACTATCTTCATAGATATCCTCAAAATCATCATAGAGCACATCATCCTCATAGAGGTCCTCTTCCACGTTTGTTAAATCCTCATCCATGGCTTCCATATATTCGGCGATCTCTTCCGTATCTTCATCCAATTCTACAATTGCATCTGCAAAATCCTCCAGTATATCTATGATGCTGATCAAAAGCCTTCCTTCCTTGGCTGTTTCGTCGATGTCCAAACCGTCGGCTAAACCTTTTAAATAGGCTACTTTTTCATATAAAAATTCCATTTTAAAGACCTCCTTTTATTTTAACATTTGTATTATTACCTTATTTCCTGGACATATACTCCCCTGTGCGGGTATCTATCCTGACAATATCGCCTTCATTGACAAACAGAGGAACATGAACCGTGGCCCCCGTCTCAACTTTAGCTATCTTTGTCACATTGCTTGCGGTATCTCCCCTCACCCCGGGTTCCGTTTCGGTTATCTGCAATTCTACAAAATTCGGGGCTTCCACCTGAAACGGTTTTTCTTGGTAAAATTTGATCATGGCGGTCGTATTTTCTTTTAAATATTGGATAGAGTCTTCTACCTCTTCATATGTCAAGGGAATCTGTTCGAAGGTTTCATTATCCATAAAATAATAGAGTTCACCGTCATTATACAGATACTGCATCTCCCTTGTCTCGATACGTGCTCTTGGAAATCTGTCGCTGGGGTTGAACGCATCCTCACGGATAGCCCCCGTCTTCAAATTTTTATATTTTGTCCTGACAAAAGCCGCACCCTTCCCCGGTTTTACATGTTGAAAATCTAAAATAACATAGGGCTCACCATCCATTTCAAAGGTTACACCCTTCCTAAAATCTCCTGCTGAAACCATAATATCCCTCCATATTGATATTTTCAATGTTTATAAGCTATATGCCGGTAAAGATTTACTGTAAAAAATAAATAAAATATAAAGTCCATAATTTCAGAT
>CAYOGD010000240.1:0-1704 GCA_964403395.1 uncultured Alkaliphilus sp. | reverse complement strand
CCCTTGTAGGACCAATACTCATGGGCATTTATCAATTCTACTAAATTTTTTATCCCCTCCATAGATTTTATGGTTATCAAAACTATGGGATTATCTCCGGAAATCCCCTGAGCCCAGAGCCCCTCCTTCCCTATGCTGTTCCTTTTCAGTATGTTCGCATACTTAATTTTGTTATTCTCTTCGGAATAAAAGAGACGAGGCAGCAAATTTTCATAGAGCCTGATATTGGAACGGTTCAAATTTAAATACCCGATTTCGGTCTTTGATTTGGTATTGGAGAGTTCCCTGGCCATATTTATGCTGTTTATGTCGTCATATTTATTCAGTATATTTACCGCATCATCTTTATTCCGGGTTATGGCTGTTATATAGTATATCTCCACCTGTTCCTTCGGTTGTATCTTTATCTTTTTGCTCGCACTCATTACAGGGTCCAGAACTATACCCGTGGTGTTGGTAAGGCCTTTGGAAACTAACGCTTTAGGCTTTTTTAGGCCACCGCCTCTTCCTATGAAATTTCCCCTGTTGGTTTCATATTGAAACCTGTCCGCAGAACTCTCAAAGGATTTGATTCCGTGCAAAATCCAACTGTCCCGATTATCCGTCACTCGCTTTCTTCTGTAAGCCAATAAACCTTCCTGTTCCTCCAATGCCTCCGTCCTTATAAACAAGTTGTTGAATGCAGGATGTGCAAGGTCCGAACCCAATCGCTCCCCTACCACCTCGAAATAACTTGCAACCTCGAGCAGTGCCTCTTCATCCCCGTTGTTTCTCAGCCTCACTGTTCTGATCTCCCCAGATTCCTCCGGCAGCAGAAATACATCCATCTCTGTCTCTATAGCCCCGTCTTTTCTGTAAAAGCTCGCCTTATAGGTAGAAAATTCCACCTTATACAGTTCCGGTTCTTCATAGGTTGGCGCATAGGTTGTAGACCATAATTTATGATTCTTTAAATCCTTTATATATATAAATTGTCCATAGGGTTTTGCCAGATAGTCCCTTCTCCATCTGTTGATAAATAGATTCCCATCTTTGGAGAAGCCCTCCCCCCTGTTTGTTATCATCAGGGTGTAGGTGCCGGAGGACAGGAGGTGGCATTTTATATCTTCCATATCATCCCTTGCATATACTCTCGTGTCCCATACTTCCTCCCTTTTCTTTATAGTGTCTATCTCTATCAGGTTTTCTCTCTCTTTTGATATTATCGGCCTTACGGGTATTCTCTCCTGTAAGAGGAATTCGCCGCATTTCATCTGCGGATCCCTGTGAAATCTATCTATCAAAATATCCTCATTGATAAAATTATTTATGGCGGCAAATATCATGCCCTGATGGTGGCTCATATAGGATTTAACTATACCCTTATCAAGGTGAGCCGGGAGCCTGTTCAAGGTGTAATCAACGGCTTCGTAGAAACCATAGGGCCCTACAAGATTTTCTTCCTCGAGCCTCTTTATATTTTCCAGCACTCCTTTATAATCGAATTTTAAAGCCAAAAATGTGGAATAAGGGGATACCACCAATTCGTCCTTTAGCCCCCGCTTAAACCCCAGGGCAGGAACACCGAATGCTTTATATTGATAATGAAACTGGCGGTCAAACGCAAAAAAACCGGATTCGGAGATGCCCCAAGGCACACCCTTGGAATTACCGTAGTTTTTTTGTATCCTTATGGATGTCTTATAGGTTTCGTCCAATAGAGTG
>CAYOGD010000239.1:0-1706 GCA_964403395.1 uncultured Alkaliphilus sp. | reverse complement strand
TTTATTACATAATGCTTCGAAATTTACGCCACAGGGTGGTGCCGTATTATTTTCGTTAAGACAAGAAGAGGATGAGGCGGTTATCAGGGTAGAGGACAACGGGATAGGTGTGGAACAAGAGTTGCTCTCCTATTTATTTAAACCTTTTACTCAGGTAGATGATTCGTTGTACAAGCAAAGCAGCGGCAGCCTCGGTTTGGGGCTTTCCATTGTCAAGGGCATTATAGATATGCATAAGGGTTCCGTCACTGCAAGCAGCGAAGGTCCGGGCAAAGGTGCATTGTTTACCGTACGGTTGCCCATAATAACTGAAAATATCAAAAATGATGTACTGGCGACGGCTCAAGAACATTGAGAAAATTTCGATTTATAGCCATTAACAGATGCTTTATTCCACTCCGTTTATTTAGAATAGCATCATCCGAAGCCTTTTTAGTGTTTCTGGGCAGTTCTCAATGCCGCATGGAAAAGGGTGGAATACAATGTATAAATGCGATACTTTCGAAAGTTGGAAGTATCGTGTTTTTATTTGAAAAAAACGAATAAAATATTTTGTACTAATGTATGGACAGAGGGGAATAATAAAAAATAAGTTTATTGTTCAGTATCAGGAAGGAAGGTTAGTTTAATAATGGAAATAGAAGAGATGATTGATTTTTTAGAGACAGACATACTCAGTTTTGTTTTTTCTTCTGTAGGATTAAAATATTTATCCTTGAGGGCCAAACCGAATCTTGAACATATAGATTTAAGGGCTGCTGGCGGGGAACAGGCACAGGATTCTGTCGGAGAGCTGATTATTACGGAAACCCTCAATTTTTTAGAAACAGGTAATCATACCATGCCTCTCGATTTGGCTGATTTTACAGAATTTCAACGGAACGTTTTTGAAGCAGTCGACAACATAGAGTTCGGAAAGATTGTCACTTATGGGGATATAGCTAAGATGCTTGGAAAACCCGGGGCAGCCCAGGCAGTAGGCAGTGCCGTTGCTAAGAATCCTGTCTCTTATTTTTTGCCGACACACAGGGTTCTTCCCAAAAAGGGTATTGGAATATGCAGGACGGGGGCGGGATATTTAAGGGAAAAACTTTTGGAGTGGGAAGGGCACGACCTTTCTAAATTGCGGGGGAATTATGTTTGCAGCAGAAAAAAATGTTGTTTGGAATAAAGCGTATGAGTAGTTGTGTCCGGTCTGCAGGGTTCGGGCAACTACGCTTATACCAGGTTTTTTAGCTTGTTTACTTATTGGGCGGACATGCAAAAACAGCAAGAGCAAACTTTTATTCCGGGTTTTTTTGACCTATTTACTTATCGGTGCAAATCGGTTCGAGCAATCACGTTTATACTGAGGCCGGACAATTTTTGCAGTTTTTTTATATTATTTTTATCTCTTATGATATTGTTTGCTGACAGTCAGACTGATTTGTAGTAAACTCAGATTAGGTTTAACAGGTAATACATAGGGTCGATAAACAATGCAAAGGAACATCGGGCTATGTGAAAAGCACTTTTTCCGCTTTTTATCGTTCCGAAGTGGATAGTATTAACGATGTCTATGAAGGGTCCTGAGTTATTCGGGATTCATTCATTCAGAGCGATAATTATTATATAGCTTGATATTATGTATAGCCAATCATAAACAGATAGCAAGATAGATTAGAAAGTGGGGTAAATAAGAATGAATCATGTTTTAAGTGCAATTA
>CAYOGD010000238.1:0-1714 GCA_964403395.1 uncultured Alkaliphilus sp. | reverse complement strand
CCGCTACATAAATATTATAGCCTCTTTTTTTTATCTTAAGGCCAAAAGTCAGTGCGTCCGCACCTCTCTTTTGCCCGATAATCCCTTCTAATGATTGTAAGTCTTCCGTGGTTTCAAAAGGCAGATTTTCAGCATCACATGTGCCGATAAGCTGCGCTTCCTCTAAACGATATTCCTTATGCATAAAATCCCCCCTCCAATTATCCCTATAAAGTATGTATACTTCTATCTTAAATGATTAGAAGGAGGATTTCTATATCAAATAAAAAATACTTTGCTTTTGCCAACAATCAAAATAATATAATTATTCGAATAAGGATTTAATCTGATACGTCACTTCCCCATCGCTGATATTAAATTCTATATATTTAAATATCTCCTGCGGGTCTTTTGAAACATCACTATTATAAACACCTGTTGAAATATACCTGACATCGCCAATCATATCCACGGAAATATCCTGTCCCTCATAAAGAACAAATACCTGTTTCCCTTTCTCGGACAGACCTGCCAATGTATCCGCCAATAAATCCGCTTCTAATTTATCCGTAAAACCGCCGCTGCCGAATATAGGCTTGGACATCACTACAAATATATTCTTTTTATCTGTAGTATCAATTAGGTTTTGCAGCCAAGGCCACTGTGCAAAATCCGTCTGCCTTATGCCATCTTTTGAATTATCTAATTTTATGATCAGGCTGTCCTCCTGCTCTACAGAGCCATACCCGGATTTCGCAGAAATCATTTGCCCTTCAATATTATCGCTCAACCTTGAATCCACGTCTCCCGTAAATAAGGATAAATCATAGTCATCATTTATCAGGCTGCCCATCTTGTTTGCCGCAATCTTATCTAACAATGTATAATTTTGGGGCTTGATTCCGCCGTGCACAAACAGTTTCCTGCCTTCGGACTCGCAGGGCCTGTTGAGTTTGTCCGCAGTGACAGCCCCCTCCGAAACATTTAAAGTTATTTCCGAAGTGATTCCAAAATACTCGGCACATATTGTAATCTTTCCGGATTCGGTAGGAATAAAATTCATTCCGTTGAAGGTGCCCTTCCCCGATTTCACCGAAAGATTGACCCTGGAATGATTGACCCCCAGAGGATTATGATTATTATCAAATGCCCTCACATCTATTTTACGCGGAACCCCCACAAAACCTTTCTCATCATCAACCTCTATTTTTATACCTTTCAAGCTACCGGGCGCCGCTGTGGATATTACCGCCACACCATTGATGATCTTTCTCTCCGTACCGTCCGAAGGATGGTTTATAACTTTGGGCTCAAATTCCCCTTGACCCCTTTTCATCATAGTGGTTGAACCCCCGCCATCCATCATAATCGCATCATGGCACCCAAGTTCAATCATCATTTGGGCTAATTGCCCGCCATCAACCCCTTTGTAGGAAGTATGCCGCCCGTCTATTGTTACAAAGATGAGCTTGCTGCGATCCCATGTGATGCCTATGGCTGTCCTCGGATGGGCCCCCGAAACATTTTGAGTAAAGGATACAACTTGTCCGTCTTTCAACAAAATAGTCCCTCCACCTAATGCCAATTTTATATTTTCCAAATCAGGGCGAATATTTTTATTTATAGTTATCCTGTCCCCCACCTGAACACAGGAAAATAATAAATCAGATTGGCCCCAGGCCGTTTTCCCCTTAGAAGCCAATAATATGTATCCATTTTCCGGTATCTCTACGGG
>CAYOGD010000237.1:0-1726 GCA_964403395.1 uncultured Alkaliphilus sp. | reverse complement strand
AGATGTTATTTTGGAAATTAAAGAAATATAGATATAGATGCAATAAAAATAATTTTAAATGTTATAATGTGAATAAATAAGTATTCAATATAAAACACTATTTTTAGAGGGGAAGCTGATGTTAATGAAAAAAACGGTTGCAACAACTATTCTAATAATTTTGATTGCATCATTGTTATCGGGGTGCCATACAAATCAAAACGGGGAAAAAGAGGAATATACTAAATATAGTGATAATTTTTTCGATACGTTTGATACAATTGTACAAGTTATAGGTTATACCAAGACGGAGGAAGAATTTGATTCTTATGCCGAAAAAATTGAAATCAGGTTTCGAGAGCTTCACAAATTATATGATATTTATAGTGATTATAAGGGGATCAACAATATTAAGACGATAAACGATAATGCAGGCATACAACCTGTGGAAGTTGATAAACAGATAATAGATCTTATTAATTTTTCTAAAGATTGGTATAATCGCACAGGAGGAAAAACAAACATTGCAATGGGTTCCGTGTTCAGGATATGGCATGATTATAGGGAGGAGGCCGAACGTGATCCTGAAAATGCAAAGATACCGCCTATGGAGAAATTGCTGGAGGCGTCGAGGCATACAGATATAGATAAGGTTATAGTGGATGATGAAAAAGGAACCGTATATCTCAAGGACAAGGAAATGCGCCTGGATGTAGGTGCGGTGGCAAAGGGATATGCTGTTGAGGTTGTGGTAAAGGAGATTATGAAAGAAGGGTTTGTGTCCGGTATTGTGGATGCAGGAGGCAATGCCAGGACAATCGGAAAACCTCTTGATTATGTTCGAGAAAAATGGGGTATAGGGATACAAAACCCGGATGAATCTATAGTTTCCGATAGCGGGGTTTTGGAAGTAATTTTTGTCGACAATGCTTCTGTGGTAACCAGTGGGGACTATCAAAGGTATTATGTTGTAGATGATAAACGTATCCATCATATTATAGACCCGGAAACACTCATGCCCGGAGATTACTTTCGTTCAGTCACTATAGTGACTGAAGATTCAGGGGTTGCGGATTTTTTATCAACTACTATATTTTTGATGTCCTACGAAAAGGGTAGAGATCTTGTTGACAATTTAGAAGGGGTTGAGGCTATATGGGTTATGTTTGACGGAACGGTGAGGGCTACCGATGGGGCAAAAAAAATAATGAAAAGCCAGGGCGCAAAGGGAGGATAAGATTTAAAAAATATAGTATGTAGGTGTATGAAACTGCCTAAGGATACATATTCTAAAGGCAGAGGTTATATTTATAATAAAACTTTATTTGTTGATGGAGGGATAATATTATGAGAAAATTATTCACGATGTTTTTGATAATAATTTTGGTTATTTCTATGATGGCCGGATGTAAAAAGGAGCCGCCACCGGAGGATGTTACACCACCGGATGGAAATGGCGGGGCTGTAGGGGATACATCATCAAAAGATGGAGGTATTGCAAAGATAGGGCTTGGTTCTGTCACTTCCATTGATGATTCAAAAGATGCGGAAGAAGATAAGGGGCCGGTTGCTCAGGTCGATACTGTAATTGCTGCCGTAGCATTTGACGGGAACGATAAGGTTGTTAAAGTAACTATAGATAGTGCCCAAACTAAAGTAGATTTTGACAATGAAGGCAAATTGGTTACGGATAAAGGGGGAAATTTTAAAACTAAGGTTGAGCTGGGCAACGATTATAATATGAAGA
>CAYOGD010000236.1:0-1727 GCA_964403395.1 uncultured Alkaliphilus sp. | reverse complement strand
CTTTAAATTCGTATAATTATCCATCTTTTCTCTAAAATCAAACAATGGTTCAATCCTGGTAGAATCCCCATTCTTTTTTTCAGCATCCAAATACGGTTTGTCATCAATATTATCTTCCACTTCTTTTCTCGTTTTATTTTTAGTAAAATCAAACATAGGAATGTCAGAAGATTTGTTTGTATTTATGTCTTCCTTTCCTGCTGCCTCGGTTTCCCCTACTTCCCTCACTATTTCCTCCCTGAGTTCAGCATTGTTAATTTTAGCTTCTACCGTTATTTTTTGAATATCAACTTCCTCAGCAATTGCCTTATCCTCATGAATAGTTTCAATTTCTTTTTGAACTCCATTTTGAACTCCATTCCATTCAATGCGAATTTCATTTGCTCTTCGTTTTATATCCTCTAATAATTTGTTTTCCTGAATCATGTCCCCATCAATATTTTCATTTGTATCTCTATAAACAGGTTTTATATCATAATTGCCAAGTTCCGCAAAAACCCATTCCATGGTCCTTTCCGGATTTTTGTAAAATCGACTACCCCTAATACGAATAAATCTCCACCCTAACCTCTCTAATATTGCCTGTCTTTTCATATCTTCAGCTAAATTGTCTAAAGTATGCCATCTTTCTCCATCACATTCTATTGCGATACGTTTGTCTCTATCCTTTACTACTATATCTATTCTATATAAACCTACCTCCCACTGAGGATTTACATCATATCCTTTATTTTGGAGTGATTTTATAACCTTTCTTTCGAAATCGGATTCGGCTTTATTTAATTGTGCCTCACAACTTTGGACAGACGGATTTAATACATGTTTAATTAATCTTAAACGTATATCTCCGTGTTTAAGATCAATCTCCGGATTTATAGAGTAAACAACCCACATCTGATCTCTTGACCTACTTGCGGCAACATTGTATCTTTTACGATACATATCATTTCTACCACTTTCACTAATCAATCTTATAGGGGTACCTTCTTCGTTAGGTCCATCTACAACACTTAAAAACATTATGTCCCTTTCATCCCCTTGAAACTGGGCCGGATTCCCACACTGGATTCTTCTACTTTCATAATCCCTTGGCTCCAGCTTTGTTTGTAATAATTTATCAATTTCATAAGCCTGTTTTTCTCCTGCTAAGGATATAACTCCTATGGTTTTTCCCTTATATTCTTCATTTTCAATACAGGCACATATTAAAGAAACTATGTGTTCTGCTTCCATCTTATTTATCTTATCCGGGGTTTTAAAACCTCCCGGCACTCGATATGGTATCACAGCAGGTTTCACATCCACCTGAGAAGCATCTCTTAATGGTCTTATCTTATTGTTATAAGATAGCCCATTGCTAAACTCGATAATTTCAGGCAAACATCTGAAGTGTTCTGTCAGCATCAAAGGTTTAAATCCGGCATTTTGTGCCATATCATATATCGATGTTTGCACATTATATAAATGATTAAGGGGTATATCCTGTAAATGTTGCTCTATGAGAGCATTTATCTCATGGGTCTTTATTCCTACCGGGTTCGGGCTTACCTGTTCATCATCCCCTACAATTACAATTTTTTCACCCAAATAGAGAGTAGACAATGCCAACAAATCTGCTTGACTTGCCTCATCGATAATTACAACATCAAATTTATTGCTTTGAGGATTAAAATTTTCAGCAACTCTATTGAGCGGCATAATCCATACAGGAATTGCTGTCTGACAAC
>CAYOGD010000235.1:0-1751 GCA_964403395.1 uncultured Alkaliphilus sp. | reverse complement strand
TTGAACAGAAGTTTTCATTGGAGAGAGTGTCTAAAAGCGGTGGGGTATTCGATGTCGACAAATTAAATTGGGTAAACGGGCATTATATAAGGGAGAGCCCTGTAGAGAGAATAACAGACCTCAGCATTCCGTTTTTAATAGAAGCAAGTTATATAACAGAAACCGATGTCAAAGAAAAATATGGTTGGCTGAGAGATTTAGTAGGCGTACTCCAGGATAGAATAGATTATATTGCAGAGATTAAAGAAAAGGCAGCTATTTTCTTTAAGACAGAAATAGAGCTGAAAGATGATGAATCCAAGGAGCTCATAAGGGCGGAACACGTGCCGCAGCTGCTCGATATATTTAAAACTAAGGTAGAAAAAGCCGAAGCCGTAGATGAGGATTTCGGAAAGAAAGTATTCAAGGAGATTCAGAAGGAAACCGGAATCAAGGGGCCGAACCTATATAAGCCGCTCCGCGTGATTTTAACCGGAGAGGTCCACGGGCCGGATTTACCTTTAGTCATAAAAGTTTTGGGTAGACAAAACATACTGAATCGCGTACAATATATCAAAGAACATTTTATTATCAAATAAGGATATCAAAAACAGAGGACAAGAAAGGCTATAGGGACTGTATTTCTGGCTAGTCTTTGTTGATCCAAGGCTTGTCCACGTGGTTTTTAGATATCGTATATATTAAATTACAGGCAAAGAACAGAAAAAGTAGGTTTATACCGCTTGCAAGAGATAAGCTGCCGTCGGCTGAAAGCAGCTTTCAAGAGAGGGTAGGCCGAAATGCATCTGGGAGCTGTGGCTCGAAATATCGGTAGAGCTGACCGGGTGGTTCCGTTAACAACCTAGAGTGGGATGCTTTTGAAGATTGAACCAATAGAATATATTTCCAACATTTCAAACATCCAATTAGAGTGGAACCGCGGAATAATACCGCCTCTGAATTTCTCAGGGGTGGTTTTTTATATTATGGAATTGGAGGATAAGAGATGAAATTTTATAACACATTGAGCGGAAAAAAGGAAGAATTTATACCCTTAGAGCCGGGAAAGGTTAAGATGTATGCTTGTGGGCCTACTGTTTATGATTATTTTCACATAGGCAATGCACGGACATTTATAATATTTGATGCATTGAGAAAATATTTGGAATACAGGGGATATGATGTGACCTTTGTACAAAATTTTACGGATGTGGATGATAAAATAATAAACAGGGCAAGGGAAGAAGGCGTTTCGCCAAAAGAAATAAGCGAGAAGTTTATACAGATTTATTTTGAGGACAGCAAGACTCTGGGCATTGAGAGGGCAGACATATGCCCAAAGGTGACCGAAAACATAGGGGAGATAATAGAATTCGTTGAAGAGCTGATAGACAAAGGATATGCTTATGAAGTCAAAGGAGATGTTTATTTTGACGTATCAAAATATGAGGATTATGGCAAACTTTCAAAACAAAATTTAGACGAATTACAGCTTGGGGCCAGGGTAGAAGTAAGTGAACAAAAGAAAAACCCCTTAGATTTTGTGCTCTGGAAAGCGGCCAAACCGGATGAACTCAACTGGGATAGTCCATGGGGTTCAGGCAGGCCGGGTTGGCATATAGAATGTTCCACGATGGCTAAAAAGCATTTAGGGGATACTGTTGATATACATGGGGGCGGAAGGGACCTAGTATTTCCCCACCATGAAAATGAAATCGCACAGAGCGAGGCCCGTTCCGGAAAACCTTTTGCAAATTATTGGCTTCATGTGG
>CAYOGD010000234.1:0-1785 GCA_964403395.1 uncultured Alkaliphilus sp. | reverse complement strand
AACTGGAATCTTTGCTCTTTAAATTTAATTTTCATCTGCATCACCCCTATAAAACTCTGATATCCGTATTGGGAGAAATACCTTTAAATATTTCTTCCAGATTTATTTTGTCCGGGCAGGACTTAAAGGAGTTATCCCTAAACACGGCTCTTAAGGGCTTAGCCTCCGCTATTTCTTTAATCAATTCTTCGTCTATATCTTCATCAAAACAAGCTATTAAAGAGTTTCCCGCTACAAAATGAACTTCCTTTCCCCTAATTTCTTCGGTTTCCATAGGTAAGGATAATTCTAAACCTGTTTCTAACGTTATCTGAGTGAGTAAATCTATGCCTGTCCTATCTTCTTTTATATTAGATTCCAGTTGTTCCAACATCTTTTGGGCTAATTCGTCCGGATGATAATATACATCTTTCATGTTAGTAGAATCTACTTTATAAACCCTAAAACCATAATCTATATCCGCTCCGGTTTCTTCTTTGATTTTTTTACCTGCACGGCGAATACGTTCCTTACCTATTTCAGAAATATTCTCATATCCCGCCTTATAAGCCTCAGATTTTTCATCCGTTAATTCCGGCAATTGGACCATAATGTATTTTCTATTTCCGTTATCTTCCGCATTAAGCTCCATTACTGCATGGGCAGTAGTGGCGGATCCAGCAAAGAAATCGAGAACAATGGAGTCATCTTGCGTTGCTTGACTAGATAATTGTTTTAATAGGTTCACAGTCTTAGAATAATCAAAAACTTGTATCCCAAACATTTCTCTCAGTTCCCTGGTTGCTGTTGCATTTAACTTTGTTTTGAGAATTGAACTGAATGGTTTAGTATCTGAACGTATTTCAGTTCTGTGACGTTTATAAGCAGGCCTTCCATTCTTATCTTCTGGAAATAAAACTTTACCTTGCCTAATTAATTCATTCATTTTACCTTTTTCAAATCTCCATACATGGCTGGGGTCACACTCATATATTGTCCCTGTTCTCGGATCCGTTATTGGATAAAATAAATTTGGGCGTTGAGAGGCTGTTTTCCCGCATGTAAGATCACCCCTTACCCATTTCCCCCTAGGATCATTGTCTGGATTTTTATAATTTTTAAATTCTTTAGTTATACCATTGAATTCAAACTCAAATGATTTAGCATATGTGATAATATATTCATGGTCAATTGAGACATTATTTTTTGCATCATTTGCACCGGACCTTCTTTTCCATGTAAAAGAAGAAATAAAATTCCTTTCCCCAAACACCTCATCACAAATCTTCCTCAAATTATGGACCTCATTATCATCAATTGATATAAATATTACCCCATCTTCACTGAGAAGGTTTCTTGCCAGTTTCAACCTCGGATATATCATGGTAAGCCAATCACTATGATATCTTCCATTATACTCGGTGTTCAAAAATAAACGGTTCCCCTCTTCGTCTACTTGACCCGATTCTTCCAAATATTCATCTTTATCTTGAACAAAATTGTCCTTATATATTAAATTATTTCCTGTGTTATAGGGAGGATCAATATATATACATTTTATTTTTCCTAAATAGGATTCTTGAAGCAATTTTAAAACTTCTAAATTATCCCCCTCTATATATAAATTCTCTGTAGTATCCCAGTTTATACTATCCCCTTTTACCGGCCTTAAGGTTTTATCTATAGGGGTATTGGCAGCAACAACAGCTTCCTTTTTCCCCGGCCAGGTTAATTGGTATCTCTCTTTACTACCCTCAACAATTTCATCCGATAATTCTTGCTGTAAAAGCTCGAAATCTATGGCCC
>CAYOGD010000233.1:0-1794 GCA_964403395.1 uncultured Alkaliphilus sp. | reverse complement strand
TACAACTTCTCCAAATATTCTTTTTATCCTTTAAAATACACGAATTTTTAACAAAATTAATTGCAGTAAAACTTAGAATACTCAAAAATTAATAAACAGGGTGGTTAAACCACCCTGTTATATATATCATCGATTCTACCATTAAAAATAGGGTTCTATTAAACCATAATCCCCGTCCTTACGTTTGTAGACCACGTTTACATCATCGGTTTCCGCATCCACAAATACGAAGAAGTTATGTCCCAGAAGTTCCATCTGCAAAACCGCCTCTTCGGAATCCATGGGTTTTATCAAAAATCTCTTTGTCCTGACAATCCTGGCCTCTTCTGTATCATCTTCTTCATCAACCTTGATATTTTCAAAACGAATTGTTTCATACCTGTTGATACGATTTTCAAGCTTGTTTTTCTGCTTTTCGAGCTGCCTTGTCAATTTATCTACTACCCCGTCGATGGACCTGTACATATCCTCCGTGGCCTCTTCCGCCCTCAATATAGAACCATTGAAGGGAATGGTCACCTCTATGATATGCCTGTTTTTTTCAATCGATAATGTGACCTGTGCTTCGAGCTCCTTGTGGAAAAACCTGTCCAGCTTTCCCAACTTGGATTGTATGGTATCCCTTAGTGCATCCGTAACGTTCATATTTCTTCCACTGACTATTGTCTTCATAAACTCAGCTCCTTTTATCTATAAAATATAAGCTGATATTAATCAACTTAAAATATAAACTCTCTGTCAGTTAAGAATATCTGATATATTCCTCTTTAAATTTATAATATTTGATACTATGCACGTCTTATTACTAATTATTTTACCCAAATATATATCTACCAAACTAAAATCAGGATTTTTCTACCGATAATTCAAAATTGTATAAACCGCTTCAGTGCAAGTTCCTCTATTATACGCAACTTACCTTAAAACCGCCTATTTTGTCATCTACAAATTACTCCAAGACTAATTTTTATATTATCTTACATATTATTTTAGCGCCATATCCGGATTATAGACAAAACCCCATATGTGGATATGTATATAGGATATCTGTGGACAATGTGGGTAAGTCTGTTGATAACTTGGTTTTAAACGGTACGGCACTGTGAATAGTTTGTGAACATTTTAGGACAACCTATCTTTATTGAATAATTTAACTAAATTCTACATTATTTTGAATTTTCACCTATCGATACATTTTCCTCTATTACCATATGTTTCCCTGCATTTGGACAAGCTATTTATAAATAAGGGTTATCCACAGATAAAGCCATAATAAATGTATTTTTTCAATATATATTATATCATTCAATCAAGAAAGGCTCCCGCTATATAGTTTAATTAAGAAAGGCTCCCGGCATATACCGGGAACCTTTTTGCTTAAAGTACACAAAGCTGACCTGATCTTTGCCCCCACACTCGCCTGCCGGGAGGTTCGCTACAGAATACTTTCACTACTACCCCTCTCAGATTTATCATCTGGCAGGTCTTACACCTAATCCGCACCATGCTCGGTAGTAATCTACTACTTTACGTGGGTCCTTTCGCCTGCGGCTAGCATGGACTTTCAATCACAGACCTTTATGTACTCTAATCTATTATAACTAATTTACTGCTTTTTATCAATAAATTTAGAATAATCCGATGTTCCCCTATGCTTCAAAAAACAATAGAAAAGTTATAAATTCTTGGCCTTTTATTTAAAAAGGCTTAAAATCTGATTTTGGCTTTCACTCCCGGTATATATCGATTTATGAAATATCTATATGTATTTTTTGTATTTAGTGATAAACTAAT
>CAYOGD010000232.1:0-1796 GCA_964403395.1 uncultured Alkaliphilus sp. | reverse complement strand
GGACGAATTATTGCGGATGGCAGATACAACAGAATGGGATAACCGTGCAGGAAGAGATAATGAAGGCCTTAAAAAAGCTTACAGGAAAAGATATTATGGTGCATGGCTCCGGCAGGACGGATTCGGGCGTACATGCAAAAGGCCAGGTAGCCAATTTCATCTTAGAAAACGGTATCCCGACAGAAAGGATTTTGACGGCACTCAACGGCAAATTGCCGGGGGATATTGCTGTTATAGATGCGGCGGAGGCCCCCATGAATTTTCATGCCCAACACAGTGCTGTCGCTAAAAGATATATATATCATATTTATGAGAGCAAATACAAAAGTGCATTTTTAGAAAACTACAGCTACCATGTCTATTATAGATTGAATCATGACAGAATGAGAGAAGCGGCTGAGATGCTCATAGGAACCCATGATTTTAGAGCCTTTATGGCCAGCGGCAGTGATGTTAAAGACACTGTGAGGACCATTTATGAATTGGATATAGTGAAGAAGGATAAAAGTTTATATATTTACATAAAAGGCGACGGTTTTTTATACAATATGGTCAGAATTATTGTAGGCACCCTGGTAGAGATAGGGTCGGGCAGGATGCAAACAGGCCGGATCAACGAACTGTTTGAAACCGGGGAAAGATCAAAAGCCGGGCATACTGCACCGCCGCAAGGATTATTTTTGGATAAGGTATATTATCCTTGACACGCCGGAAACATTACATTAAAATGAATTAGAGTGTAAAAACAATGATCCACTGCCCCGGATCTTGACACATATATAAAGTATGATACAAAAAAATGAAAGACTGTGTGACAATTGTTATTGTAATGAAAAAACGGGAAAAGTATTTTTCATAGTCTGATAATTTTTTGTGTTATGGTTTACGAGGAGGAAAATAATGAAGTCATATATAGCAAAACCAAATGAAGTTGAAAGAAAATGGTATGTGGTGGATGCCGACGGCAAAGTCTTAGGCAGGCTTTCAACTCAAATAGCCTCAATATTGAGGGGGAAACATAAACCGGAATTCACACCACATGTGGATACAGGAGATTTTGTAATAGTTGTTAATGCGGAGAAAGTAGTTTTGACCGGTAAAAAACTGGATCAATCTTTTCATACCCATTATACAGGTTATCCGGGCGGTTTGAGACGAATTCCACTAAGAAGGATTCTTGCAGAAAAACCTGAACAATTGATTTATCATTCAGTTAAAGGAATGCTTCCTAAAAATAGATTGGGAAGAAAAATGCTTAAAAAGCTTAAGGTATATGCAGGGCCGGAGCATAAGCATGAAGCCCAGCAACCGGAAGCATTGGATATATAATCGAGGAAATTGGAAAGGAGGGAGTTATTGGTGGCAAAGTTAGCATATTACGGAACAGGTAGAAGAAAAGAATCTATCGCCAGGGTGAGATTAGTACCCGGAGAAGGAAATATTACAATTAATAATAGAGATATTGAAGAATATTTTAATTATGAAACTTTAAAAAGGGATGTTAAATCACCTTTAACATTGACTGAAACATTGAGTAAGTTTGATGTGATAGCAACAGTTGAAGGTGGAGGATATACAGGTCAAGCCGGTGCCTTAAGACATGGTATTTCCAGGGCATTGACCAAATTCGACGAAGAATTAAGAGGGCCGCTTAAAAAAGCAGGTTTCTTGACAAGAGATGCAAGGGCAAAAGAGAGAAAGAAATACGGTTTAAAAGGCGCGAGACGTTCACCTCAATTTTCAAAGAGATAACATTACAAACACCAAACACCGGGCAAAAGCTTGGTGTTTTTTTT
>CAYOGD010000231.1:0-1798 GCA_964403395.1 uncultured Alkaliphilus sp. | reverse complement strand
GCAATGACGGGCGCATCAGGGGAAAGATAAAGTTTCCCTTATTAGGGAATATTTTAACTGTAAAAGACATATTAGATAATTCAACTATTGACGAGGTGCGAAGCTTGGACGGGGATTTAATTTCTAAGGATGAAACAGTCATTTTAGGCGAAAAAGTAAAGACAGTATTTTTAGATTATAAAGAAGTATTGCTCATATATAAAAAATCTTATGAAAAAATCGACACTTGTGATTGGCATACATGCATAAGAGAACAATGGAAAAATTACTAAATGTTCTCCACTGTGGCAATTTTAATACCTTTTTTAAAATAGGAATTAAAATATAGCCAGAACCTTAGTCGCAGTAAGGATTCAGGCTATTTTTTATTTCAAAAATATCTTGAATGCACACAAGGAATTATTAAAAGTATCAGAAATCTTTTAGCGAAAGATGTTTTCATAGTGACATTGTCTGAACTAAACAGCTGCGGTATGAGATGTTCAATTGATGATTTTGCCATGGGCTGTCCTGCTTTTTCAAAGAAACGAGAATTGAACATCAATTGTATAAAAGTTAACAAATGTTTAAATTTATAATAAAAGGATTTGGGATTGCTTTAAAGTAAGAATGGGTTATAATTATTTTTAAAGAAAGGAGTGTTCATATGGATGAACAACTAAAAGGGATGGGCTTACGTCTATCAATGCTCAGGGAATCAATAGGTTTTGAACCTGAAAAAATAGCAGGGATGTTGGAGATTCCGGTTGCGGATTATCTGCTTTATGAAACCGGTGAAAAGGATTTTTCTTTTAGTTTTTTGTATAATGTTGCAGATATTTTGGAAGTTGATGTGTTGGATATTATCAGCGGGGAGACACCTAAACTTTCAACTTGTTGTGTTGTCAGAGCAGGCGGGGGATATGACATTAAGCGTCGAAAAGCCTATGATTACAAACATTTGGCTTTTACTTTCCGCAATAAAAAGGCGGAACCCCTTCTGGTTACCGTTGAGCCTAACGTCAATGTAATACCGGAGCTTCATTCTCATGAAGGCCAGGAATTTAATTATTTACTTTCCGGCTGTATGGAGCTCTACCTCGGAGAAATGGTTTATACCCTTGATGAAGGCGACAGTATTTATTTTGATTCTTCAGTTCCCCATGCCATGAAAGCCCATGGCGGGAAACCGGCCAAATTTTTAGCGATTGTAATGAAATAAGGAGGTGAACATCTATGCTTATTTATGAAAGATATATCGGCAGAAACCGCGATAACTATGCTACTTTAGAAGATTTATATAGAAATTTCTCCATTCAATGCCCGGAAGATTTCAATTTTGCCTATGATATTTTAGATAGGTTGGCAATGGAAAAACCGGAAAAATTGGCAATGCTTTGGGTAGGCAAGGACGGAGAAGAAAAAGAAATCAGTTTCGCCGAAATGAAACGTTGGACGGATAAAACAGCAAACTATTTTAAATCACTGGGTATAAAAAAAGGAGATCTTGTTCTATTGGTTCTTAAAAGGAGCTATCTGTTCTGGTATGCAATTTTAGCCCTTCACAAGATAGGGGCTGTTGCTGTACAGGCAACTCATTTATTGACTGCGAAGGATTATGTCTATCGCTGTCAATCCGGCGGAATTAAGATGGCTGTTATTACCGGTGACAATGATTGTACCGAGCATTTTGACGAGGCACTTCCCAGTTGTTCGACAGTGGAAATCAAGGCGGTTACCGGGCATAAAGCAGCCGGAGAAGGCTGGCTGGATTTTGAGGCCGGGATAGAAGCCGCTTCTGAAAACTGGGAACGCCCTA
>CAYOGD010000230.1:0-1800 GCA_964403395.1 uncultured Alkaliphilus sp. | reverse complement strand
ATGTTTATGGCTGTAAATCATGTGGCGGCGAAATTGTTGTGGATTCGAGCACTTCTGCTACATCCTGTCCATTTTGCGATAATCCTGTTGTCATAATGGGACAGTTCAGCGGGGCACTTCGCCCCGATTATGTTATTCCTTTTAAGCTGGACAAAAATGCAGCTAAGGAAAAATTATCTCAACACTTAAAGGGGAAGACTCTTTTACCTAAAGTTTTTAAGGATCAAAACCATATAGATGAAATAAAAGGTGTATATGTGCCATTTTGGTTATTCGATGCAGATGTAGATGCCAATGTAAGATATAAGGCGACTAAGGTGCGTACTTGGAGCGACAGTGATTATAATTATACCGAAACCAGTCATTATTCGGTATTACGCAAGGGTGAAATCGGTTTTGAAAGAGTGCCGGTGGACGGCTCTACCAAAATGGACGATGATTTAATGGAATCCATCGAACCATACAATTTTGAGGATGTAACAGAGTTTCAGACAGCATATCTTGCAGGGTATTTAGCGGATAAATATGATGTTGCAGGAGAGCAATGTATTGACAGGGCAAACGAACGTATAAAATATAGTACAGAAAAGGCCTTTGAATCCACTGTTAAAGGATATGATACGGTAACATCTGAAAATACTAATATCCAGCTCAGCAATGGGAAAGCGAGATATGCGCTCTATCCTGTCTGGTTACTCAATACCACCTGGAAGGGAAACAAATACACCTTTGCTATGAATGGACAAACCGGTAAATTTGTAGGGGACCTTCCTTTAGATAAAGCTGCTTATTGGAAGTGGTTTGGTCTTATTACGGCTATTGGAAGTGCCGTAATATACGGAATTGCAAGTCTAATGTCGTAGGGGGGAATAGCAGATGAAAAAGAGAATATTTTTATTGATTGTTATTTTGGTTATTGTATCAATCGTGCCTGTGATCTCATTTGCAGATGATGGAGATACTCCAAAGGAGCGTCTGTCTTTTAGATTGGTAGATGATGCCGGTTTGCTTACAAGTGAAGAAGGGAATAAATTGCTCGTGAAGTTGGATGAAATCAGCGAAAGGCAGAGACTGGATGTTGCAATAGTCACAAAAGATTCCCTTGGGGGCCTCAGTCCTGCTCAGCTTGCGGATGATATATTTGATGACTTCGGATACGGTATAGGTACCGGTTTTGACGGAATACTGTTATTAGTGAGCATGGAGGAAAAAAATTGGGCTATATCTACCCATGGATATGGTAAAATTGTTTTCACCGAAGCGGGTCAAAAATTCATTGTAGATTCATTTATAAAGGATTTAGGCAAGGGCAATTATGTCAAAGCATTTAATCGCTATGCGGAGCTCTGTGATGATTTTATAACTCAGGCAAGGGCGGACAAACCTTACGATTCTAAGAATCTACCTAAAAAATCTTTGTCATCCATGTGGATATTATTTTCGCTGGCGGGAGGAGCGATAATTGCTTTAATATCTACGGGTATGATGAAAAGCAGTCTGAAAACTGTTTCTATGCAAGCTGCAGCGGACAGCTATGTGGTACAAAACAGTATGAATATTACCAATAATCAAGATTTATTTTTATATAACACGGTAGACAGAACAGCCAAACCGAAGAAGGAAGAATCATCAGGTTCAAGTACTCGCACTTCTTCTTCAGGCCGGGAACATGGAGGGTCCAGCGGGAAATTTTAAAATGGTTGATAATTTGAAATTAGAAAATCCCGGACAATATTTATATTGATTACCGGCGTTGTTTTTGTTGTTTCAATGTAATAAAGGTAAATTGCCTATAAACAG
>CAYOGD010000229.1:0-1800 GCA_964403395.1 uncultured Alkaliphilus sp. | reverse complement strand
AAGGCTCCATGTCCCAATACTACCATGGGGCCGGCTATCCATCCTTTTTTGAGGCTTCCGTCAATTGTAACCCCCAACATGGGTCCGGGCATCATCGCACCCGAAAAACCTATTAAAAAGGCACTGATAAAAATCCCCCACAAAGCCATATCAATCAGCCTTTCTCCATCAGATTTATATTTTTTGTTAAATATTCAAACCATTTGTCTATGTTTATCTGTTGTTTGCCGGATCAATCATTTCTGCAATTTTTCAGTTGAATTTAATATAGTATATCAAAAGGCATATACGATATCCAGAGATTTCTACGCCCACCCAAAGATATATAGTGTATCTGCAGTTATATTATAAAAAAATCATCATACCCTATAACAAGGTTCTTTATAGGGTCCGGTGATAATATTGTCTAATTTTTTTAATAGCATCATAAACAACTTTCTGATCGCGTTTGGTGTGATAATCGGTGCAAGTGTCTTTGCGGGGGTGGGGGCAATAATAACAGATAATCCACCGTTAAGGGCCATGATTAATTTGGCCGCATCTATCAAAATATGGGCTATGGCAATCGCATTGGGCGGGACTTTTTCATCCTTTATTGTGATAGATAGAGGGCTATTTGAGGGTGAGCTTAAATCTATAATAAAACAGGTCATATATATTTTTGCAGCACTTTTAGGGGCGAATGCAGGATACGGTTTTATAAGGTTAATCCAGAGGTGTAGTGAAATATGGGGGAGTTAGGAAAAAGGCCTTTTAAATTCAGCTTATGTTTCATGGCAAGTTTTTTAGTCGGAATATTGATAGGTGTTACTGTTTTATCCGTTGTAGTCAGTTATAGAATGGATAATTATTATAAACAGATTTCGTATCTTAAGAACATTATTCAGGACAGGGATGAGCGATTAGAAAAATTGGAAAAATCTATTAATACGCAAAATCTCATTGTGAAAGGTATAGAGGTTAGCCTGATTTTCGACAAAGATAAAAACAATGATAAAATTGATGAAATAGAAATTGAAAAAACTATAAAAGAGAAATACAATGCCTTGTTAGGGAAAGAAGTAAAGAATATAGATGCACAAATGATCGCAGAGGTTGTGGACAAAAGGATTTTAAAGATAGAGGATAGGGAATATAAGTTGAAGATGGATAAATTAATATTGACGGAAATATTAAATATATATATAAAAGTCGAACAGACAGGTTAAACAGGCGGATTTTAAAATGTTTTGGGGGGATAAACTTAACACGACATTATCATAGAATAACTATAAAAAACACATTTTTTGCTTGACAAGATGAAAAAATTATATTAGAATTTAGAAAAATGAATCATAAAAATTCTAAGAGTGGAAATAGTAGATAGGTTATGAAGCTAAAGCGAGTTGGGAATGGTGGGAGCCTGACGCGGATAGGCTTATCGAATGGGTCCATGAGAAGCTGTGTGAAATCCTTGGAGAGTATCATACGCCGTAAGTCTTACGTTATAAAGACAGGGTATCGAAATATATTATTTCTGTACCTGGTAGAGTGAGATGATTTTATCATCTAAATTAGGTGGCAACGCGAACGATTAACATTTCGTCCTATTAAGGGGATTGAAATGTTTTTTTGATTGCGTGAATGGTTTAATTTAATGATAACTCGTCTAACAAGGGTGGCAACACGGAATGTAGAGCATTTCGTCCCTAAATTAATGGTTAGAGATAAGAAATCAGAGTGCCGGAGAAATTTAAAGAAAATATATACTTTAAATTAAAAATTCCGGAATACCGGCAAACTGATATCTGACTTCTAAAC
>CAYOGD010000228.1:0-1802 GCA_964403395.1 uncultured Alkaliphilus sp. | reverse complement strand
CAAGAAATGTGGAGGGAACTTTTCGGAATTAAAATAGGGCTTGAAAATGTTGATTTCCAAATAAAACTTGATAGAGAACAATCAGGAGATTATCAAGTTTCAAGATCCGGTTGGATGGTGGACTTTATGGATCCTGTAGCATTTTTAGATCTATGGTGTTTGGATAGTGCATTTAACGATGCCAAATACAACAATCCTAAATATGATGAGTTAATTAAAACAGCAAAGTCCACAGATGATCAAAATGTGCGTATGGCTGCTATGAAAGAAGCGGAAGTCATATTGATGGAAGATATGCCGATAATTCCAATATATTTCTACACTCAACCATACATCGTTAAATCAAATGTATCCGGTATATTCAAGGTTCCGGTCAGATGCCCGATAATAACATATGCAGATATAACTGGATAGAGAAATAAAATAAATATAAAATCAAGTGGCATTATTCATGCCACTTGATTTTGTGTAGACATTATAGAAAAGAGGATAACACATGTCTAAATATATCTTAAAGAGACTGCTCTTGTCTATAATAACTATATGGGCAGTTATAACTATTACATTTGTACTGATGAATGCAGTACCTGGAAACCCTTTTGCAAATGAAAACAAAAAGATTCCGGAAAATATATATGAAAACCTGATGAAAAAATATGGGCTGGACAAACCAAAAAGTGAACAGTACATAACATATTTAAAAAATATTGTGAAATTTGATTTCGGTGAATCGATGAGGTCCGATACTGAAACAGTGAACGAAATGATTCGTAGAGGCTTTCCCGTTTCAGCTGCCTTAGGACTTGAGGCCCTTCTCATATCATTGGTATTCGGCCTGGTGTTAGGAGTTGTTGCGGCTTTATATCAAAATAAGGCTCCGGACTATATTTCAATGATAATTTCAATCATAGGGATTTCTGTCCCCGGTTTTCTTATGGGAACATTCTTAATCCAATTTGTTGCGACAAGGTTTGATTGGATACCTATTGGGGGATGGGGAGAGTTTAGACATACTATATTGCCGTCCTTTGCATTGGCAATGATGCCTTTGGCCCAGATTTCACGGCTTATGCGTTCAAGTATGTTGGAGGTTTTAAACCAGGATTATTTAAAAACAGCAAGGTCAAAGGGCCTCACCGGATCTGTTGTTATTATAAAACATGCGGTTAGAAATGCAGTATTGCCGATTGTATCAATATTAGGCATCACTGTATCAAACCTTTTAACAGGTAGTTTTGTTATTGAAAAAATATTCGGTATACCGGGTATGGGGATGTTTTTTATCAATTCCGTGTTTAACAGGGATTACACATTGATAATGGGAGTAACGGTGTTTTACGCTATTGTATTAATAATAACGATGCTTTTGGTTGATATAGCCTATACATTGATTGATCCAAGAATTAGACTCACTAAGGAGGGCCATTGATATGGGTGGTCTTGCCTCCAAAAAAGATATGTTCAAAAAAATTTCAAAAGAAGATCGCAAAATAGACCAAATAAAACGCTCCCCTATTAAGTATTGGCCGGATGTATGGCGAAAATTAAAACAAAATAAATTGGCCATTACAGGACTGATGATTCTTATTATGATGAGTATTATGTCCATCCTTGGAATCCAAATAAGCGGATATAGCTATTATAAACAGGATTTAACTAAAATAAATCAAGTTCCAAACAGCGATTATTGGTTTGGAACCGATGAATTGGGAAGGGACTTATTTAGCAGGGTATGGTTAGGAACAATATACTCCTTGATAATCGGAATCTCCGCAGCGTTGATAGACTTTTTGATCGGCGTT
>CAYOGD010000227.1:0-1812 GCA_964403395.1 uncultured Alkaliphilus sp. | reverse complement strand
GTTGGTTCAAAAAAGACAATAGTTGGAGAAACCCTGTAGATTTTGAACGTGCAAAAGCCTTCATGGATGAAGTTAAAAAAATACGTTTAGAAACCGACGGTATTTGATATGAAAATAAATAGAGGCAAAAAAGAACCACGGTACCTGACACCATGGTTCTTTCAAAAATACAGATTATTTTACGCTTCCTTAATGTATTGAGAGCCTTTCCGCATAGGAAAATGGGATTAGGCAATTAATTCCCGTACATTTATAGGCCTCTTCGTCATGCATTTTGTCTATAATTTCCTGCGTGTTCAAATACCCAACTTCCACAATAACTGCATCTAAAATTGCAATTTCTTCGGCAGTGAGCTCTTTGATTTCAAAGCCTTCTACCGGATAAAATCTATAGCCCACACGATCAGGGTCATATAAAACAGTTTCAAATTCAACACCATCTAAATCAAGAATCTGCTCATATCCTTCCGGCACCGCACCCAGCGGCAATGCCCTATAAACCAGGCCGGTTATAGACTTTCCCCTCCTTTTGTAACCCACATTATCACCATACCAAAGCATCTTCATCAGTTTAACCTTGTGAAGGCTACTCACCTTTGAGGCATAATAATTGATGATTTCAACTACCTTATTAAGATTGAGTTCCGCTCCGCCGGTTATGATATCATCAATAAAATTAACATAAAGCGCTTGAATTGAATCCATCAAATATCGGTTTTTCATCTTCCTAAATTCCAGATTTGCTGTTTGAAGATATTTACGAAAGGCTCTATCTGTTATTTTTCCTTCGGTCCTTCTAAGCATTTGAAGAAACCATTTCGGATCCGATTCAATCTTACGCAACACATCATCATGAACACGATCCTGGACCTGATGATTTTCATATCTCGTGATTGTAGCTTTTCCCCAACCCAGAATCTCGGAAAAATCCTTCTGACTCACTCCATATTTGTTTCGAATTGCAATAATCTCGTTGGATGTTAATAACCCCGTTTTTTCCCTATAAGCATCTTTCATCGCTAGGCTATTTGTCTTGATCAAATCTTCTGTTTCAAGGTATTCATCTGCATGAGCACAATATTCATAAATTGCGCTGAAGGCTACCTCTTCCCCTTTAAATTCTTCCGTATCCTCAAGGATAACTGTCTGCACTTCATGTTCCTCCATACAAATGAGGCATAATTTTTTTTCGCTTTTTATTGTTCTCATTTCACTTCACCTCAAACTTTCTTATATGGGAAATCACTCTCTTTAAAATCCCACTCGGAATAGTGGAATGACATAACAAAAATAAAACTGCCCCCGCCGGCATGTGCAATACTGACTAACTCTACCCGTATCCTAATATATACATCATTTCCTGAATATTGTTTACCAAACACCCGCATTTCACTCCGTTTAGGAAACCCTGTATCCTTTACTGTTTCAATATATTCTTCTACAGTTAGAAGTGACAACTCTCTCTTTAGTGCTTCAACCTCGTCCTCATCAGGAAATAATTGTCCCATCGTATACCTGTTTGTATATTTCTTATCTCGATTACGATCGGCTCTCCTGTCTTTTTGAAAGTTAAGTCTTGCGGAACCGCTTTGAATTGCGTATTTTAATCTATCTAAATAAGTTTGTACCCCAAACTCCGATTCTATTCTTTTTATTTCTGTTGTTTGGTTCATCTCTATTATAACACTCCCAATAGACACAATCAATATATTTTGGTATCAATTGATTCCATACTTGTCATTTTTAATTTTCTCCTATTTTACATTATATACTATATAACGCCAATATCCTGCATAAATTTACATATTCATA
>CAYOGD010000226.1:0-1825 GCA_964403395.1 uncultured Alkaliphilus sp. | reverse complement strand
CCCAGCGGATTTAAGATAAGGAATAAAGAACATAAATTCAACGATAAAATTGATTTAAATCAGCTCAAGTCCAGAAGAGAAGTCAATCTCAAAAGAGCGAGATTGAGCATCGGTACATTAGGCGGGGGTAATCATTTTATCGAAGCCAATAAAGACAGCAAAGAGAATATATATATAGTTATTCATTCCGGGAGCAGGCACTTGGGGCATCAGGTTGCAAGCCTCTATCAGAAAAAGGCCTATGATGCGTTGAATAAAAATACAAAGCAAGATATAGATGAATTTGTAGCACAGTTAAGAGCTCAGGGACGGGAGAAGGATATAAAAAGGGAATTAAAAAAGAGAAAATCTAAAGTTGTCACAGATATACCGAGGGATTTGGCGTATGTATCCGGGCAATTATTTGATGATTATATTCATGATATGAAAATTGTTCAATATTTTGCAGAATTAAACAGGCAGGCCATGGCGGAGGAAATAGTAAGAGGTATGAAGCTGGATGTGGTGGAGCAATTTACAACCATTCATAATTATGTGGATACGGAAAATATGATACTGCGAAAAGGTGCAGTTTCGGCCCAACTTGGTGAAAAGCTCATAATACCGATAAATATGCGTGACGGCAGTCTCATCTGTGTCGGAAAAGGCAACGCTGAATGGAATTATTCCGCTCCCCATGGTGCGGGAAGGGTTATGAGCAGGACTAAAGCCAAAAAAGTGCTCAACTTGAATGAATTTAAGGAAACAATGGAAGGAATATATACGACCTCTGTAAATAGGAGCACAATCGATGAGTGTGCTTTTGCATATAAGCCCATGGACGAAATAATAAGGAATATCGGCGATACGGTAGATATCATCGACAGGATTGTGCCCATATATAACTTTAAAGCTGCAGATTAAGAAAGTGTCCCGATTGACCGGCGAAATAGCTATGGACAAACAAAGCTTTTAGTAATATATTTGAATTATTATATATTTTACGAATTCAGGAGTGAAAATATAATGAAGGTTATAATAGTAGGAGCAGGAAAACTGGGCCAAAAATTAGCTGAATCATTGGTCACGGAAAACATAGATGTAATACTCATAGACAGCAATACAAATTTAATAGATAAAATAAATGAAAATCTCGATGTATTGACCGTTGCTGCCAGTGGTGTGGATATAAACACATTGAAGGAAGTAGGCGTTAAGAATTGCGATTTGATGGTGGCATGTACCAAAGAAGACGAAACGAATACCGTTATATGTCTATTAGCTAAAAAACTTGGATGTAAAAAGACCATAGCCAGAATAAGAAATCCGGAATATATGCAACAATTAGATTTTGTAAAAACCGAATTGGGTATCGATTATACCATCAATCCTGAATTAGAAACTGCCAAGGTCATAGAAAAATATTTGCTAAAAAATTTTAGTTTTTATACAGGAGATTTTGCCAAGGGCAAAGTGACAATGTTAGATTTTAATATAGGGCATAATGAAGGTTTTGTCGGAAAGAAACTTGAAGATCTCAGAGATTTTGACGATTTTTTAATAACTGCCGTATCCAGGGATGGAGAAATCATAATTCCCGATGGTTCAACACAACTCATAAAAAATGATATCATACATGTCATCGGTAAAAGTACCGACATAGAGAGCCTGGATACTAAATTCCAGGAAGAAATAGGCATAATGAGGAAACAGATAGAGAGAGTGATGATACTGGGAGGGGGGAAAGTAAGCTTTTATTTAGCGAAACAACTTTCACAATCCCATATTTCAGTGACTATTTTAGAAGAAGATAAGGCACGCTGTGAAGTTCTTGATGAAAAACTGG
>CAYOGD010000225.1:0-1831 GCA_964403395.1 uncultured Alkaliphilus sp. | reverse complement strand
GGAAAGGATCTGGGTTATGATTGGGAATAGGTATTTAAGGGATTTATTCGAATATCCGGATGAAGATACAAGCATAAATCAATTATTAGAGATGTTAAAATCTAAGGATATGAAATTTATAAACAGTTTATATAAACCTGTAAATATAGACAATTGTAACGATGAAGAGATAAAATATTTGACAAAAATATCGGCCCTGATAGATTATTGTTTGCAGTTACATAACATGGATGTTCCCGATTGGTTGAGGGATAAAAGACTGGTGTTTGAAAAACCTTATTTTCATCCTAAAAGAATAACTGATTTTGAAAAAGTGAAGTTGCAATATACCAATCCCGGGCCCTTTAAAGCACGAAATGTCTATTTTGATTTAAGGGGTATCGAAAGGGTTTAAGTTGATTAAGGATGTGAAAACAATGTATCTTTCCGAAAATGATAAAAGTATTATTGTAGATTTTTTGGTGGAAAAATTAAAACCAAAATTTATTTATCTCTTTGGTTCTTTCGCGAAAGGTGAGGGAAGGGATGACAGCGATATAGATTTAGCTGTTTATTTGGACGAGGAAATTAACCCTTATGAACTTTTTATTGTTGCCAATGAACTTTCTTTTGAAGTAAAAAAAGACGTTCAAATTATAGACTTAAAAAAAATAGACACCGTATTTGCTGCACAGATTGTTGGAAATAGAGAAGAACTATATTCTATTGATGAATACTTAAAAGCAAATTATAATATGAAAACCTTCAGGGAATATGCCAAATTAAATGAGGAGAGGCAAATCATCTTAGATAGAATTGAGAAGGAAGGGAAGATCTATGGATAAGGATGTTTTATATAACAAAATTGAAATCATCGAAAGATGTCTGATCAGAATAAAAGAAGTTTATGCAGACGACCAGAAAAACTTAGAGGATTATACTAAACAGGATTCCATTGTTTTAAACATTCAAAGGGCAATTGAAGCTTCTATAGATATTGCAATGCACATAGTTTCTGAAAAGAAATTAGGAATACCTAAAAGTAGTAGAGATGCTTTTGAGGTTCTGGAACATAATAAAATTATCAATAACGAAATACTAAAAAAACTTAAAAATATGGTGGGATTTAGAAATATTGCCGTACATAATTATAGACAAATAAGCTTAGATATATTACAAAAGATTGTAGAAACAGACTTGGATGATTTCAATGAATTTATTTGTATGATTAATAAGACTATATAAATAAACTACCCTTATCGCATCTATGTTAATTTGCGTGATATCGAAAGGGTTTAACCGACATATTCTTCTTTTAGCCGTCAATAAGGTGAACAGCAATAAACGAAGATTATAATAGGGCATTGTGAATTTAAATGATATGATAGATTAAATAATATGAATCAAAGAGAATAAGAGATGCGGGGATTTGTAAATACTATTAATGGTTGTGCTCAGGTTATATACATTATATAATAGCGGCAGTGACAATTTCTCGCAAATGATTGGCACGAGAGAAACAAGAGAGGAAGGGGGCTACCAAATCGCAGTTTTTTATAGCCTTTTGGTGATGCTAAAATGAATAAAAAATTATCCGGTAAAACCGTTACAAGATTATTAGGATTAGCAGCCTTCATTGCAACAGGAGGAGGGCTGATTGTTTCAACGGCAATCAATGGGGAAAATTTTTATAAAACAGAAATTTTAATAATTATAGGATGTTTTTTTGCTATAAGTTTAGTGGATCATTTTAGAAAACTGGTGCTGGGGGATGATAAAAATGAAAATTAACAAGAGGAGCATATATGTTTTTATATGTTCTTTTGTGGGTGTTACCTTAACATGGTTTATA
>CAYOGD010000224.1:0-1840 GCA_964403395.1 uncultured Alkaliphilus sp. | reverse complement strand
AATATACGAAGGAGGAGAGAACCGGTGTCCGATCTTAATTTTGAAGAGGCATTGATCAGGCTGGAGGAAATTGTCAATAAATTAGAAAACGAAGAATTATCTTTGGACGAATCATTAAAAATATTTGAAGAAGGGATAAATCTCTATCGTCTGTGCAGCAAAGAACTCAGTGAAGCAGAGAAAAAAATCAGTTTGATCATACAAGAAGACGGCGAATTTAAAAAAATCCCCTTCGAACATGAGGATGAGGAATAGATGAAATTTGAAGAGCAGTTAAATAATTATATAGTTTTAGTAAATAATCAACTCATAGGTTATTTAGACTGTAAAAAAGGATATAATAGTACATTGATAGAAGCCATGAGATACAGTTTGTTCGCAGGTGGCAAAAGACTGAGACCCGTACTTGCTCTGTCTGCTTACGGTCTCTTTGGAGATGATATCGATAAAATCATGCCCTATGCCTGCGCATTGGAAATGATCCATACTTATTCCCTTATTCATGATGATTTGCCCTCCATGGATGATGACGATTACAGGAGGGGCAAGCCGACAAACCACAAGGTATTCGGAGAAGGGATTGCAATCCTCGCAGGAGACGGTTTGCTCAATTACTCATTTGAAATCATGTTGGACACCGCTCTCAAACAGGACGAACCGCAGCCGCATATAAGAAGTATAGGGGAAATAGCCCGGGCTGCCGGAATCAACGGTATGATCGCCGGCCAAGTGGCCGACTTGGAGAATGAAAACAAAAATATTGATGAAAAAACTTTGGAATATATTCATTTGAATAAAACCGCAGCCATGATTGCTGCCGCCCTAAAGACTGGAGCTATCATCGGCGGAGCCTTGGAGGAAGATATAAAATGTATGGAACGGATAGGTTTAAATCTGGGCCTGGCTTTTCAGGTCAAGGATGATATATTGGATATTATAGGGGACGAAGCTAAACTAGGCAAGAGCACCGGCAGAGATGTCGATAAACACAAGGCCACATATCCGGCTCTGTTCGGATTAGAAGCATCTATTACCTATACTAAGGAACTGACTGAAAATGTAAAATCATTACTCGACCCTTACAGGGAAAAATCGAATTTTCTTTTAGAATTGAGCGATTATCTGATGAATAGGGAGTTCTGATTTTTGAGGAGGAAAGTTGTTGGATTTTTTAAAATC
Organism: uncultured Alkaliphilus sp.; assembly: GCA_964403395.1. Lineage (GTDB taxonomy): Bacteria > Bacillota > Clostridia > Peptostreptococcales > Natronincolaceae > JAAZJW01. The sequence continues at coordinate 661 of CAYOGD010000224.1, read as the reverse complement.
ATTTGCAAATAACAGAATTTTTCTGGCTGCTGCTTTATCCTGGTTTATAGCCCAGACGATCAAGGTTATTCATACTCTTATAGTAGAAAGACGGTTTGATTTCACAAAATTTGTGAGCTCGGGCGGGATGCCCAGTTCACACGCATCCTTCGTGATGAGTCTGACCACAGCTATCGGATTGGTACATGGTTGGGATTCCACATATTTTGCAATCTCTTTATCCGTTTCATTCGTGATCATGTATGATGCGGCAGGTGTGAGGAGAGCCGTAGGAAAGCAGGCTATAATATTAAATAAAATGTTGGAAGATATGCAGCATAAAAGGAAAAAAATAATAACTGAACGGAGATTAAAGGAATTGATCGGCCACACCCCTGTTGAGGTATTTGCAGGTGCTATTTTAGGAATAATAATTGCTAATTTAATGATTTGATAAGGTATAATTTATATGCTATAATAACTATGCTATAATAACTATGATTAAATTACAGTGATGCAGTATTCTAGTCGATTAATCTAACCTCGAAGGCGGGGCTAAAAATCCGTCAAAGGGCATATCGATGAAGTTCTTAGTTCTGGCTGCCGACGCCCAGTTGGGGGTTAGTGCTGAGAGTAAGGAGAGGGGGCGATCCACAATGGCATGTGGGCGTAGACCCTTTCT
>CAYOGD010000223.1:0-1845 GCA_964403395.1 uncultured Alkaliphilus sp. | reverse complement strand
GCAGATCCGCCCAGCAAATCAAATGCATAAGTGTAACTAATATCGCCGGATTCCGCTCCCTGTATTACGGCCCCCAAAAAACTATCGCCAAGCCGGGATCTACTTGTTCGGTAATAGTCACCACCGGATTCCCCCGTGCCCCTATCTTTTAACGCCCTCTCAGTTTGCTGTTTTATAATACTAACCACATGCTGAGAAACCTTATCCAGACCCTTAAGCTTAATAGCTAATGCTATATCACTAACATGAAATAGTTTGCTTAGCTTTTCTATTTGTTCTAATTCCGGCTTACCGCTATCCCACAGTTCCTGAATATGAGACGTGGGCATTAAAAACTCTGCCGTTATTACATTTATATTTGTTTCATCACTATCCTCGTCAATAAATATATCGTCCTTTTGCAATAAAAAATGAATGTATTCGTGAACCAATGTAAAGATCTTCCCTGCTTTGCTGTCTCTGGTGTTTATAAATATAAGTGGCGCAATATCATCATATAATAGAAACCCCCTAAATTCTTCCACACTCAACCCACGGCGATTATTAGAACCCACAATTCCGCTTTGCATAACGATAATCCCTTTATCTTCAAGCTTTCGTCTCAAGTATTTAAAAGCAGAGTCTTTATCCCTTAGTCCCTTATACCAAAATTCATCTAAGTTTACATGTCTTTTAGCAAGATATACATTTTCCTTACCTAAATTACCAAAATCATCAACAAGTAATTTCCCCCAACCTTTTGCCCGGCGATGTTCACTTAGCCAATCTTTTTTCCTAGCCATAATATATAAAGTGTCTTGAAGATTCTTGCTAATTTCCGGTATTTTATTTCCGATTGTTCTAAATTCAGAGGCAATTAAATTCATTGCCGGGGGCTCCTCTAAAAACATATAGCCCAAAGGTACCCCTAAAAAATTAGCCAGACTTTCTAACTGCCTAAAGGTAGGATTGTTTTCTCCAGAAATCCAGGTTTCAATTTTTTTGAATCTACCTTTTATCTCATCAAGATCTTTTTGAGATTCTTTGATTGCCCACAAATAGATATCACTTTTAATTTTCACCCTGTTATCTGTAGCCATATGCTCTCCTCCTTTCCAATGGTAAACTCAGTAGTCTGGTTCATTCATACATATTTATGTTGTTTTTATTTTATAACTTAATATTATATCATAAAACTAAACATTTAAATGAAAACAGAAAATATCTAATTCCACATCATATATTTTTATCTTGATGGATATTCATTAATACCACAACACTTCTTATATTTCTTCCCACTGCCACAAGGGCATGGGTCGTTTCTCCCTACCTTCTCTTTTTTAACGCTCCCACCAACCTCAAAAGGCTTATCCGGTAGTGGTCTCAGATTTGGCTTCTCAAATTTCTCAAAAATTTCATATGGACAAAATAATCTTTATAAGGGTAAATGAAAGCTCCCTCTAACTCTTCTGTTGGATCAATTAGAAGCCCCTCCACCTCGTTTAGATTGATCCAATCTTCATTCTGACTATTATAGATTCCTACAATTTTGATTTTATGGGCTATTCCGTAAAGGTTAGTTAAGGCGATTACATACTGCGTTAACCGGCTCATGTTGTCTCCTCCGTTTATTTCTATTTCTATTATATTGCTCAAGAGCCGTATGCATATTCCGGCACATCCGGACAGTAAATTCGGAATTATAGGAATTATCATCTATTAAATCAAGATTTGAAAAACCCACCGGTTCTTTCTAACTATCTACTGTGAGATCCTCATTATCAAAGAGCACTTTAATGTAATCCCTCCTGGCATATATAATCCGATAAATAGAAACAAACCTATCATCAACTTTATAAAACACAA
>CAYOGD010000222.1:0-1874 GCA_964403395.1 uncultured Alkaliphilus sp. | reverse complement strand
GGAGTTCCGATACGAATACCGCTGGTTACAAACGGGCTTTGAGGATCGTAGGGTATGGTATTCTTGTTGAGAGTAACACCCACTCTATCCAATAACTTTTCCGCATCTAAGCCTGTAATATTTTTATTTCTCAAATCGACGAGCAATAAATGATTGTCTGTTCCACCCGATATGAGGTCGAATCCTCTCGCCATCAGCGCTTCTCCTAATTTCTTAGCATTTTTTACAATCTGCTGTTGATATTCCTTAAACTCCGGAGTCAGGGCTTCTTTAAATGAAACAGCCTTAGCGGCAATGACATGCATCAACGGGCCTCCCTGTATTCCGGGAAATATTGCTTTATCAACAATACCCGCATGTTCTTTTTTACATAAAATTGCGCCGCCTCTGGGGCCTCTCAGTGTTTTATGCGTTGTTGTAGTGACAAAATCCGCATACTCACAGGGGTTTTGATGCAATCCGGCTATAATCAACCCCGCAATATGGGCCATATCAACCATCAGATATGCTCCTACCTCATCCGCGATCTCTTTAAACTTCTTAAAATCAATCTTCCTTGGGTATGCGGTGGCACCTGCAACAATGAGTTTCGGTTTGTTTTCAAGAGCGATTCTTCTCACCTCATCATAATCAATCAGGTGGGTATCCTTGTCAACACCGTAGGCGACAAAATTATAGTATGTGCCGGAAATATTTGCCGGACTGCCATGGGTTAAATGGCCTCCATGGGATAAATCCATCCCTAAGACCATATCCCCGGGTTTTAATACGGCAAAATATATTCCCATATTCGCACTCGTTCCCGAATGAGGTTGTACATTGGCATGTTCGGCATTAAATAACTTTTTGAGTCTGTCCCTTGCTAAATTTTCAGCGATGTCTACTTTATCGCAACCGCCATAGTATCTCCTTCCCGGATATCCTTCCGCATATTTATTTGTTAGCTGACTCCCCATAGCCTCCATTACTGCTTCAGTAACAAAGTTCTCGGATGCAATCAGCTCGATATTATCCCTTTGTCTCTGTATCTCTTGCATAATTACATCGTAAATCTCCGGGTCATTTATCTTTAGCATGTCGAAATTCATCAGTTATTCTCCTTTCATCTTGCTGATGTGATTAATAATACATTTAATTATAGTTTTTTTACATACATTTTACAAGTAGATATTTTGTTTATTCTAATTATGTTATCATATTTATATAATAATTATTAATATTATTTCATTTATTTGTTATACTCCGCTTTAAGTCGGGTATTTCTCTAATGGTGCTTACATTTTAAACTGTAATCTGGTATAATTATTTTTCCGGAGGTGATAAAAAATGCCTGTCAGTGAAGTGATATGCAGCAGAAAAAAGAAATTATTGGTGATATCTCTGTATGCCGGAGAGATAATGCTCAAAAATGGGGCTGAAACATATAGAGTTGAAGATACGATAATCAGATTGTGCAAATCTAAAAATCTGCCCTATGTGGAAGCCTACGTTACCCCTACGGGGATATTTATGTCCATGGACAGCAAAGGCGAATCTCAAGATGAAATTATATCCTATATCAAGCGTATCAAATGTAGGGGAATCAATCTGAATAAAATAGCCGAGGTAAATAATTTTTCAAGGGATTTTGTTGATGGCAAAATACCCATGGATGAAGCTCTGCCGGCTTTGAATGCGATTGACAGCTCAAAGCCTTATTCAAAACGTATCGGAGCTTTGGCGGGCGGTGGGCTGGCCGCAGGTTTTTTCGCCCTGTTATTCGGCGGTAACTTTGCAGTATTTATAGCGGCTTTTATAATCGGCAGTATCATACGCTATATGATGTGCTGTCTGGGGGAGATGAAATTTCCACCTTTTTTATCAAATATTATAGG
>CAYOGD010000221.1:0-1892 GCA_964403395.1 uncultured Alkaliphilus sp. | reverse complement strand
CAATCTGTGGAGGGTAAAAAGACCAAGGAATCATTAAAATTATTTAATCCTTTGATCACTTTAAGATATTCTGCCACTCACAAGGAAGATTATAATAAAATTTATAGGCTGGATGCTCTGGATGCTTACAATAAAAAATTAGTAAAAAAAATCAAGGTAAAGGGTATTTCGGTTAAGGGTACTACAGGGACTAATGAATATATATATTTTGAAGGGATAAATTTGAATCAAAAAGATAGGCCGATAGCTAAACTGGAGTTCGAGGTAAAACAAAAATCGGCAATAAAAAAAGTAACCCGGAATGTAGATGAAGGCTATGATTTATATACTCATTCTAATCATATGGAACAATATAAAGGTTATAGGGTAGCAGAAATAAACGGATATAAAAACACCATATCCTTTACTAACGGAGTTGTATTAAATGCGGGAGATGTTCAAGGAGATGTGGGGGAATTAGATTTTAGAAGAATACAAATTAAAGAAGCTATAAAATCTCATTTTGAAAGGGAGAGAGAACTATACAATAAAGGCATAAAAGTATTATCTCTATTTTTTATAGATGAAGTGGCTAAATATAGACAATATGATGATGAGGGTAACCAAGTCAACGGAATATATGGACGGATTTTTGAAGAAGAATATATGAATATTTTGAATGAATATATAACTTTATTTGATGATCCCTATATAAAATATTTAAAGAAAATAGAGGTTCAGGAGACCCATAATGGATATTTTTCTATAGACAGGGAAGGAAGGCTTGTAGACCCGAAAGCAAAAGGAAAAGAAAAATTATCCGATGATGAATCTGCCTATGATTTAATAATGAGAGATAAAGAGAGACTGTTAAATTTTAGGGAACCTACCAGGTTTATATTTTCTCATTCTGCTCTAAGAGAGGGTTGGGACAATCCCAATGTATTTCAAATATGTACTTTAAAACACAGTGATTCTGTGGTGCGAAAAAGGCAAGAGGTGGGAAGGGGTCTGAGGCTTTGTGTAAATCAAAGTGGGGACAGGATAGACAGCGAAACTCCGGGGATAGATGTTCATGATATCAACGTATTGTCGGTTATAGCCAGCGAATCCTATGAGACTTTCGCAAAAGGATTGCAATCGGAAATCGCCGAAACTTTGTCGGATAGACCGCAAAAAGCTGATGCAGAATTTTTCGCAAATAATGTTATTAAAAATGCTAGGGGAGAAGAACTATTTATAGATAAGAATTTAGCTAATATTCTTCATCGTTCTTTTATAAGGAATCATTATGTAGATGACGATGATAACCTAACAGAAAAGTATTATAACAAATTAGAAGAGGGGAAATTAGAATTTCCGAAAGAATTTAAGGATTTTAAAGAAGGGGTAGTTCAATTGGTAGAAAAAATATATACCGAAGGGGTCACCCCTCTTGTAGAAGACGGAAGGGCGGAAAATATTAAAGAATTAGAGATTAATGAAAATTTTAGAAAAAGGGAATTCCAAGAGTTATGGAAGAAGATTAACATAAAAACTGCTTACTACGTGGACTTTGATACCGAAGAATTAGTGAAAAACTGTATAATTGCTTTGGACAAGGATTTAAGGGTATCGGATTTGACTTATTATGTAAAAACAGGGGAGATGGGATCTATATCTTCAAAGGAAGAATTAGAAAAAGGAGAAGCCTTTACGGTAAAGGAGTCAGAAACTAAAAAAGATCATTCGAAAATAACTGCTGCATTAAGGTACGATTTAATCGGGAAACTGGTAGATGAAACAAAACTCACAAGAAAAACAATTGTGAATATTCTTAAAGGAATAAAACCTAATACATTCTATTTATTTAGAAAAAATCCGGAGGAGTTTATATTAAAAACTTCCAGGATTGTTAATGAACAGAAAGCCAG
>CAYOGD010000220.1:0-1898 GCA_964403395.1 uncultured Alkaliphilus sp. | reverse complement strand
CAATATATTTGGATAGGAGGCATGGCTATCTTATTTCTGCTGAAAATCGTACCATATATAAAATTCAGGTCTGCTATTTTAAAAAACAGTATAGAAATCGAGAATGAAAATATTTTATCATTATTCGATCTATGTAGGAATGAATTAAACATAAACAATAAAATATCCCTGAGGACTTGTGATATTATCGGTTCTCCGATGTTGATGGGAGTATTCCGGCCGGTTGTATTGATCCCGAATATCGGCAACAACGCTGAAAAGCTAAAAATGGTATTCCTGCACGAACTGAATCATCACAAAAGAAAGGATATTTTAATAAAGATCTTCGGGTTTATTGTAAATACAATTCATTGGTTTAATCCTTTGGTTTACATATTATTAAACAGAATGGATAGATATTGTGAATATTCCATAGATGAAAGGGTGGTGGACAAGATGAGCATGGAAGACAGAAAACATTACGGTGAAATCATTTTAAATCTCATAGACAATTCCATGATGAGAAAAGGTTATCTGACAACGGCTATGGGGGCAGGTGGAAGAGAATTAAAATTCAGACTTGAAAATATGTTGTTCTCTTTTAAAACAACCAGAAAGAGATATATCGTTTCTTTGCTTGTGTCAATTTTAATAATAGTATCCGGGCTCACCGCGGCATGTAATATTGTTCCCGGGAACGTGGCGGGAGGGAATGAACCCTTTGTAGTGTATCTTAAGGAAGACGGATTATATTATTCTCATTTGAGCAATGGAGAAGAGACCAGGATTCATGAAGGAAAGGAATTTGGCCACCCTCTCATTTCTAAAACCGGGGATTATGTAGCTTATATTAATGGAGAAGATATCTGTATATATGACATGAAAAATGGTGGATATGAAAAGATAGCGGAGAAATCTGTTCATTTTGATAATTTTTATGATTGGATAGACGGCAAGACAATAATATATTCCGATGATGGCCCGGGTTTTAAGATATATGATGCGTCTACCAAGGAGACAAAAGAACATTTAGACGAGTATTATTATGAAAATTTCAAGGCATTAAACGACAATATCGTATATGGTAAAAAGATAGATAAATGGACTGATTCCGATGGAGATTTTGTGGCTATTAAGGCGATCGTGGAGATAGATTTAAGCAATTATTCGCCGGAGGACAAAAAGTTTGGAATCGGGACAGCAATAGAAGCTAAAAAGCCCGAGGGTTCGGAGCTCGGATATAATCCTACCATATCTAAGGTGTCGGAAGATGGAAGGTACGTCTTTATCATGGAGAAATTTGCATCCGGTTCAACCAGTGCGGATTATGCGGGCATAGGTTTGTATGATACAAAGGAAAAAATCCATGTGGACTTTACCGATATATACGGAATGGAAGGCGGGGGCCTGGCATATGGGGATGAAGGCGAAGAATTGGTAGTATTGCCCTTTGTTAACAATTTAGCTGTAAATCCTAAAAACAGAGATTTAATCGGTGTAATCAAGGGCGGTTTCAGGGAAAAATTTATGAACAAAGAAGTAGCTTTATTGAATATTAATGATGATAAAACCTATGAAATTACTAATTTTGTGGATAAGGATTTGGTCGCTATGACCCCAAGCTTTACCTTGGACGGAGAAAAATTATTATATTCGGCTACTAAAAGTGTAGACCCCAAGGTTATAACGGATTTTAACGGGGCATACAGGGTCTGGGAAAGCCAACCGCATAATATTTACGAATACGATATAAAATCTTCCGAGACTAAAAAAGTAACAGAGAGCGAACACTTTGATTTTATGCCCGTAGGCATATCCGGGAATGCGATATTATTCTGCAGATCCGAAGATGTCCGCATGTCCACAGGGGAAGGGCACCATAGTCTGATAAAACTCATCAACGGGAAAGAGGAAGTATT
>CAYOGD010000219.1:0-1917 GCA_964403395.1 uncultured Alkaliphilus sp. | reverse complement strand
CTGTTCCCCGCCATCGCGAAAAAATGAGATGCTGAACAACTTTTTAAAACCCGGGTTGGAGGATCTTTGTGTATCCCGTACAAGCTTTGATTGGGGCATTCCTGTGCCCTTCGACCCTAAACATATAATATATGTTTGGTTCGATGCTGTGTGCAATTATATCACAGCGCTGGGGTATGGCTCGGAAGATGAAGAGGTGTTCAACAAATATTGGCCTGCGGATGTTCATCTTGTAGGAAAAGAGATAGTCAGATTTCATACAATAATCTGGCCCATCATATTGATGGCGTTAGAATTGCCATTGCCCCAAATGGTATACGGGCATGGTTGGATATTGTTTGATGCGGATAAGATGTCAAAATCTAAGGGAAATATTGTCTATCCGGGGCCATTGATAGAACGTTATGGATTAGATGCGATCAAATATTTTCTCTTGAGAGAATTTACATTCGGCCATGACGGCAATTATACAAACAGGAATTTTATCAATAGATTAAACTCCGACCTTGCTAATGATTTAGGCAATCTTGTGAGCAGGACTATTACGATGATTGAAAAATATAATGGGGGGATTATTCCCGAACCCAAGGAATCCGGGGAATTTGATGATGATTTAAAATCGGTCGCATCAGGTGCATCTGAAAAGATAGAGGAGGCAATCGATAAATTACAATTCCATGACGGATTAGAGGAAATATGGAAGGTAGTCCGCAGGACAAATAAATATATAGATGAAACTACGCCTTGGATATTAGCAAAAGATGATGCTAATAAGGAAAGATTAAACACGGTGCTTTATAATCTGGCAGACTGTATCAGAATTATATCTATACTCATAAAACCCTTTATGGAATCGACAACCATTAAAATTTGGACACAATTGGGGATTGATGAAGGACAGGGCACAACATGGGAAGATACATTTGATTTTGGTCGAATCCCTACGGGTATAAAGGTGAGTAGGAAGGAAGTATTATTTCCAAGATTAGATGTAGATGAAGAAGTAAAAGCATTGGAAAAGATGGGCGAAAGCCAAGAAGGACAGGAGGATGAAGTCATTATCGAACCTAAAGAGCAAATAACCATAGATGATTTTAGCAAGCTTGAACTCAGGGTGGCTAAGGTATTAAAAGCGGAAAAACATCCTGATGCGGATAGATTATTGGTGTTACAATTGCAGGTTGGAAATGAAATTAGGCAAGTGGTATCGGGTATAGCCGAATATTATAAACCGGAACAATTGGAAGGTAAAAGTTTAATATTGGTAGCTAATTTAAAACCCGTGAAACTTCGCGGAATAGAATCCCACGGGATGATACTTGCCGCTTATAACGATAAGGAATTGGTGCTGGGTACAATAGATAGGGATATCGCCAGCGGCACAAGTATCAGTTAGAAATTTTGAACAGACAATTGTTTAATTATGCGTCATGATGCAATATATAAAATTTAATATAAAAATACACGTTCATACTAGTTTCGAATATGAATAACTCTTACAGTTCGTTTCAATAAAAAATCCTTTATGACCTAACCCAATTTGCAAAGCAAATTGATGGTAGGTTAAACGCAACGAACACCAAATTTATGCGACTAAAAGAAGCAAATAAATTTGAGTTGTGAGACTGCGAAAATTCGTACCACGGGCACTTCTGTTTATAATCCTACAGAGTAAATTAAGGGCGCAAACTCGCTACGCTCGGACATGCGTAATTTTTACGGATTTTTCATTTCATCTCACTGAGAGTTATAGTCATATTCTCAAATGTATTCACTTAGTATTTTATATTAAATTTTTAGAAAGTTGCTACCTATAAATATTTTAAATAAATATACTTTAGTTGTTGTGTATAATTGAACAGTATGCAGAAAGGAGGCAAATTATGTTATTCGACAGTCATGCCCATTTAGACGATG
>CAYOGD010000218.1:0-1955 GCA_964403395.1 uncultured Alkaliphilus sp. | reverse complement strand
TTCCTCCAATAATTGAAACCCTTCATAAACATTACCTATTTCAAGCTTTTCCATTATATTCCTCCTAGCTATTTAAATAATTGTTATATATAATATTCCCCCTTTAACAAAATCTAACGCTACATTTGTTGTCATGTTTTCAGCTTTATCCTGTTACAATTTCGAATCTATTTTTTAATTTTTTACAATCCTGTATAAAACTTCATTTTGTATGCACCCATATTTCAAACCTGCTGCGCCTTAATTGGCCGGTTTTTCCAATATTATCTTTTTTTCTAACTATACATATATTCTATCTTGCCACAAAAATCCCTCTATTATATGTTTCATATACATAAAAATCAAATAATCCATTTTTTCTATGCCCTTGACAACAACAAAAAATTAGTTTAGCATTGAAATATTAAGGATAGTAACACAATTAAATCCATAACATAAATTATGAAAATAATATACCAAAATTTTAAGAAGTGAGGGAAATATCTTGACAAAATTATTACCCTATATGAAAAAATATAAAACTTACGCTATTCTTGCTCCCCTATTTGTGATTTTAGAGGTCTTGGGAGATATAATACTGCCCTACCTCATGTCCTTGATAGTGGACATAGGTGTTAAAAATCAAAATATTCAATATATAATAAAAATCGGGATTATTATGATTATCGCTACAATGCTGAGTATGTTATCCGGCATTGTCAGTGCTCATTTTAGTGCGAAGGCAGGTCATGGATTTGCCGCAGAGATCAGAAAAGAAACCTTTAAAAGAATTCAAGGATTTTCCTTTGCAAATCTCAATGATTTCACCGTTTCGTCACTTGTCACCAGACTTACAAATGATTGCAATATCATTGGACAGGTGACCATGATGAGTTTGCGCCTGGCCATAAGAGCGCCTTTTATGATGTCATTTGCCCTTGCTATGGCATTCAGAATCAATTCTTCCCTAGCCAGAATTTTTCTCGTTTCTATACCATTTACTACAATTGTTATTCTTATTGTTATCTTGAAAGCAAGGCCCCTGTTCTTAAAATTGCAAACCAAGGTAGATGAAGTCAATTCGGTTATACGGGAAAATTTAACTGCCATAAAAGTTGTGAAATCCTTCAATAGACAAGAATATGAGGAAAGAAAATTTAAAAAAAGAAACGATTCATTGAGAGATACCGCTCTTGAAGCCCTCTCACTTATCATATCTATCATGCCTGTCCTAAACCTTGTAATATTCTCTACCATTATTGCTATTCTATGGTTTGGAGGACAACAGATCACGGCGGGCTCTATGGACAGCGGTGAACTGATTGCATTTATCACATATGTCACCCAAATTCTTATAATGCTCATGCTGATGTCTATGTTTTTTATGCAATTTTTACGCGGTATGATTTCGATGGAGAGAATTGTAGAAGTATGGGATACAAAATCACAAATTATAGAGATTGAAAATCCTGTTCAAAAATTAAATGACGGTTCAGTCGTTTTTGATGACGTAGGCTTTTGTTATCCCGGTTGCCATGAAGAAACTCTGAAAAATATTAATTTTAACATAAAATCGGGAGAAATCCTCGGAATCATAGGTTCTACAGGTTCTTCCAAAACCACATTGGTACAATTGATTCCCAGACTTTACGATGTAACCGAAGGTTCTATCATGGTCGGCGGCACAGATGTCAGAAATTATGATATTAAATTATTACGTGATCAGGTAGCCTTTGTGTTACAAAAAAATACCTTATTTTCAGGTACAATCCGTGAAAATATGTTATGGGGGGACGAGAAAGCATCTGATGAAAAAATTATAAGGATGCTCAAACAAGCCCAAGCATGGAAATTTGTATCAAAATATGACAATACATTAGACCATATAGTAGAACAAGGAGGGAGCAACTTCTCCGGTGGCCAAAAACAGCGGCTTACAATTGCCAGAGCACTGATGAAAGACCCTAAAATTATAA
>CAYOGD010000217.1:0-1956 GCA_964403395.1 uncultured Alkaliphilus sp. | reverse complement strand
ACAAAAATAATCTATCCTCCACCCTATATTATTTTCCCTGGCATTAAACATATATGTCCACCAGGTATAGGCTCCTTCTTTGTCAGGATAAAAATATCTATACGTATCGATAAACCCGCTCTGTAAAAACCGGGTGAATTTTTCTCTTTCCTCATCACTAAAACCCGCGTTTTTTCTGTTAGATTCGGGATTTTTAAGGTCTATTTCTTTATGAGCAACATTTAAATCTCCGCATATGATCACAGGTTTCTTTTTATCAAGTTCCTCTATATATTCCCTAAAGGAATCCTCCCACCGCATTCTATAATCCAGCCTTGCCAATCCCCGCTGAGAATTCGGGGTATATACGTTCACTATATAAAAATCTTCGAATTCTAATGTGATAACCCTGCCTTCATTATCATGTTCTTCCATGCCTAACCCGTATGATACTGCCATAGGTTCCTGTTTAGTAAAGATAGCAGTGCCGGAATAACCCTTTTTTTTCGCGTAATTCCAATATTGATGGTAGCCCTTGAGTTCCAAATCAATTTGCCCCGCCTGGAGTTTACTTTCCTGAATACAGAATATATGCGCATCTACCTTTTCAAAATAATCTAAAAACCCTTTTCTTACATTAGCTCTTATTCCATTGACATTCCAAGAAATCATTTTTTTCATTATTAGCCCCCTCAAACTGTTGTTAAAGCATCATTGAATTACTGTTAATCCATACCCTTTTTATAATAATTCGTCCCCATATTCCAAAGTTTATTTGTAAAAGCATCTTCTTCATCTTCATATTCCGACATAAATGTCATTATGCTCTCTACATCCCCGGACATTTTATCCGCTTGGTGCAGTATCTGAGCCTCCACTGTTTTCGGCAGTACAGGGGAACCGAATTCCAAACAACCATGATGGCTCAAAATACCATTTATAATGATCAGCTTATCATCTTGGTCAAAACCCTCAATCTCATCGATAGCATTCAGAGTATTATGAGCACCTAAGAACACATGACCTAACATGATACCCTTTTCTGTAAAACCCACATTTGGAAGTGATTTATACTCTATGATCTTTGCCCAATCGTGGAGCATCGCCATGACTATCAACCGTTCTTTTTGTCTTTCGGATAACTGTTTTGTAACAGCTACCGTATAGGAAAATTTTAACACCTCCAGAGTATGCTGAAGTAGCCCGTGATAATAATTATGATGAACCCGCCTCGCTGCAGGATGGGTAGAAAATGCATCAAAATAATCTTCGGAAAAAATCATTTTATCAAGTAACTTTTTCATATGGGGAGTGTGTACTTTTTTATAAAAAAACTCAAGCCCGCTCTTCATAGTGTCAAAATTCCAAGTGCTGGTTGGGATAAGGCTTGTGATGTCTACACTGTCCATATCGGCTTTTTCGATATGTTTGATAGTAACCTGAATCTGCCCTTGGTATTCTCCTACGACAGCCTTTATATTTACGGCATCCTCCGCCCCTATTGAATTTATAAACCCCTCATTATTTTCATAATCCCAATATTTAGCTTCTATCATCTTTGAGGCGTCCTGTATGGTAATATCGGCAAAGCGTTTGCCGTTCCTCGCTACTTTTACTTTCACATCACCTATTAGAACTGTGAGCCCAAAGTTTTGGCTTATATAGTTTCTATTGATATCTTTTAATTGTTTGATTCCCATACTTACCTCCCATAATAAATTACTATATACTCATTCTACCTTATTTTAGACCCTTCATGCAATATCATATAAACACCCCCCTGCTCAATCAAATTATTACGGGAAGGTGTTTTGTTTTATATGATCAATTTTGCGGCATCCCTGTCTATAATCAGTATGCAATCCCTATGAGCCTGTAATATGGAAGCCGGATGGTTTGTGTTTATGTAGCCGTTCGTCATATTTTTGATGGCCTCGGCCTTATTTTCTCCACTTGCAAGCAATATAATTTTTTTAG
>CAYOGD010000216.1:0-1986 GCA_964403395.1 uncultured Alkaliphilus sp. | reverse complement strand
GGGCATTATCCATTATTATGGAATCGCATTGTATATGCCCCCTGCATTTGTTTTTGCCTATGAGGTTAAAGTAGAATTTTTGTTTTGAATTGTCCCGGGCGACAGAACGAGATATTATCTGGGCTGTAGAGTCCTCGCCTTCAAGTTCCACGGTTATTTTAGAATCCGCATCTTGGTTCAAATCCGTCAAAAGCCTTTCGGTCACTATAAGGCGGGCATTTTTTTGCAGCCGAATTTCCGCGATTCTGTCCGTATGGTCAACTCCTCTTATCTGCACCATCTCAAGTTCTACAATTCCATCCTCTTCAACATTTATTATGGTTTTAGGGTTCAATACCTTTTTTCCTTCACCTTCTCCCTGCCCATAGTGTGTCTCAATATATTTCATCTTTGCCCCTTTTCGGACAAAGAACTCATGGATTCCGTCATGCCGGGATTCATTATCACCGGGATTATGAATACCGCACCCTGCAACAATCAGCACGTCCGAGCCTTCTCCTATTTCAAAAGTATTGTAGACTATATCCGTAAGGCCGGTTGAGGAGATTATTACCGGTATATGCACACTTTCGTTTTTTGTCCCCGGTTTTATTAAAACATCTATGCCCGGTTTATCTTTTTTGGTTATGATATCTATATTAGATGTAGTATTTCTGATTATGCCTTCGCTATTTTTCCTTATATTATATGCCCCCATAGGTACTTCATGTAAGTCTGCTATATTTTCAAGAAGTTCCTTATCCAATGCATTCAACATTTCTATTTGCCCCCCTTCCGCAATCCAGTCCACACATGCAATCCTTGGTGCTTGCTGCAATATCAGCCATTATTTTTTCCTTGCTCGTAATTTCCTTTATTTTTCCATCGGCTAACAAAATAACCTGATCGGCAAGATTTAAGATCCGCTCCTGATGGGATATGATTATAATTGTAGTATCATAATTTTCATGCAAATCTTTAAATGTTTCACTCAATTTTTGAAAACTCCACAGATCAATTCCCGCCTCCGGTTCGTCAAACACCGCTACCTTCAATCTTTTAGCCATAATAGTTGCAATTTCTATTCTTTTTAATTCTCCACCTGAGAGGCTGCTGTCTATCTCTCTATCGATATAATCTTGGGAACAGAGGCCAACATTGTGGAGCAGTTTACACATGCCTGTTTCGTCATCAAGACCGCCTGAAGCCAATTTAAGAAGTTCCCTCACTTTTATGCCTTTAAATCTTGGCGGCTGCTGAAAGGAATAACCTATGCCTAAATTGGCTCTTTCGGTTATATCAAAATCAGTTATATCCATGCCATCAAGCAAAACTTGTCCTTCTCTTGGTTTGTATATTCCCATAATAATTTTCGCCAATGACGATTTACCTCCGCCATTGGGCCCTGTGATAACATAGAGGTTTTTATTTTCAAAGGTAAAATTTATGTTTTTAAGTATTTCAACATGGTTTTTTTCGTCCCCTAAACTTAGGGATACATCCTTAATTTCAAGCATTTTCTCCCCTCCGTCAATTATTTATATAATAAGGTTTTCCCGCATATCAAACAATTCCCTATAAAAAAGTTTGTCTCTTTCGATTTTATCAAAGCATCTAAATATATTCTCCACTTTTTTATGTATTTATTTTATCATATCTCCCGGGGAATGGGGTAAAGAGTTTTGTTTAAAAGTAGCCACCCGGTGAACTATATTCATGAAATTAACATATACAATTGTCGAGGTTAAGTATATTATAACTATAAGTATGATATTTATTAAAGTATGATATTTATAATAATACATGTTATCTACCCTTGATTTATGACTGGAATCACAAATGTGTAGGACGGATCATCGATTATAGTATGCATATATTTCTTAAAGATGGTACAGTATTATTTATAATAAACTATATACCTGAAATACCCCGACAATGGGTATATAAATAATAAAGACCAGCTATTAAAAGTCAAGAGATAATTTAATTTATTTTGCCTTTCTGATT
>CAYOGD010000215.1:0-1992 GCA_964403395.1 uncultured Alkaliphilus sp. | reverse complement strand
CCAATTCCTTTTTATTGAAATATTTCTATAAGCCCTAAAGAACCGCAACACCGGTCAAAAAAGTCACGGTATCTGTCCAAGACTGCTAAAAAAATGTCGTTTTTACTGGGCTCATTATGAGACGTCATCCTTCCTGTATCCATGGTCATATTAAAATTTAAAAGAACTCCTTAGCGAAACTATCCTATTAAAGACTAAATTATCATCCTTATTATGTTTCGGATCTACATTGAAATAACCGTGCCTAAAGAATTGAAATTTTTCGTGTGCTTTCACATCTTTCATGTTTTCCTCGATAAAACCGTGAAGCACTTCTAAAGAATTAGGATTGATCTGTTCTAAAAAATGTTTGCCCTCTTCCGCTTCTTCATCTAATATCAACGGTTCATATAATCTGAACTCCGCAGGTATGCAATTGTTTGCATCTACCCAATGGATTGTGCCTTTTACCTTTCTTCCCGTAAAACCTGTTCCGCTTTTTGTCTCGATATCATAGGTACAGTGCAATTCTACTACATTCCCGTCTTCATCTTTTATCATATCATTGCATTTGATAAAATAAGCATTTTTTAGACGGACTTCGTTGCCCGGGAACAATCTAAAATATTTTTTAGGAGGATTCTCCATAAAATCTTCTTGTTCGATATATATTTCACGTGAAAACGGAATTTTTCGCATCCCCATAGAAGGATCATCCGGGTTATTTTCCGCATCCAGCATCTCGGCCTGCCCTTCCGGGTAGTTAGTGATGACCACCTTGAGCGGCCTCAAAATAGCCATGGTTCTGGGCGCCGTTTCGTTTAAATCTGCCCGGATAAAATATTCCAGCATCTGCTCATCCACAACACTCTGATTCTTAGCCACTCCAATCTCCCTACAAAAATTGCGAATGGCCTTGGGGGTATATCCTCTTCTCCTCAATCCCGAAATAGTCGGCATACGCGGATCATCCCAACCGTCAACTATCCCTTCATCTACAAATTGTTTTAATTTCCGCTTGCTCATAACCGTATTGGTCATATTCAGCCTTGCAAATTCTATCTGCTGAGGTACGGATTCCATTTCACATTCTCTGACAAACCAATCATATAATGGCCTGTGATCCTCAAATTCCATAGTACATATGGAATGTGTTATTTTTTCAATAGCATCCTCAAGTGGATGCGCATAATCGTACATCGGATAAATACACCATCTGTCCCCTGTATTGTGATGGCTCTCGTGCAATATGCGATAAATCACGGGGTCCCTCATATTTATATTAGGTGAGGCCATATCTATTTTCGCTCTGAGGACCCTCGCTTCGTCTTCAAACTCGCCTTTTTCCATTCTCTCAAATAAATCAAGATTTTCCTCAATGGTTCTGTCTCTATATGGGCTTTCTTTTCCCGGTTCTGTCAGGGTCCCCCTGTATTCTCGAATCTCCTCCGCCGATAGATCATCAACATATGCCAGCCCCTTTTTGATTAAAAGTACAGCACGGTCATACATCTCTTGAAAATAATCAGAGGCAAAATACAATGCTTCCCACTGGAAACCCAACCACCTTACATCCTCCTTGATGGATTCCACATATTCGGTCTCTTCCTTGGTCGGATTTGTATCATCAAAACGCAAGTACGTTTTTCCGTTAAATTCATCTGCCAGTTCAAAATTTAAAACTATAGATTTTGCATGCCCTATGTGTAAATATCCATTCGGTTCCGGCGGAAAACGTGTGATAATTTCACTATGCTTCCCCGAATCCAAATCCTGTATGATTATATTCCTTATAAAATTTGAAATAGCAGGTTTATTTCCCATTATGATCCCCTTCCTCTATGTTCCTTGATGTGTTTGTATTCTGTATCAAATATATCATAAAAATATTAGATTTGCTATGTATAGTATGCAAATTGGCTTCATTAATATACATGTGCGGTTCTTCTTGTGCCTTCCTTTTATATTAAATAAGGAATATTTTCTAAAATAAGGCACAACATATGTATAAAT
>CAYOGD010000214.1:0-1993 GCA_964403395.1 uncultured Alkaliphilus sp. | reverse complement strand
TGATTATACACCCGGCACAATTTGGATTTCTGGCATAGCAACACGCCCTGCCATGAAATATCAGAAGATGATGTGCCAATCTCCATAAATTTTTATCTATAGCCTCCTGTAATTGCAGCTCCGTATTTAACACATCCTTAGCATCAGCCAGCCCTATTCTGTTCGATAATCTAAAAACATGAGTGTCTACCGCTATGGCGGGTATACCGAAAGCGTTGCTTAAAACTACATTAGCGGTTTTCCTGCCCACACCTGCCAAAGACATTAAATCCTCCAGGGTATTCGGGACTTCTCCGTTAAATCGTTCCTTTAATTGCCTGCACATCAAAAGAATATGCTTGGACTTATTTCTATATAAACCAATCTGTCTTATTTTCTCTTCCAATTCTTCCCTGGTCAATAATAAAAAATCATCCAATGTAGGATATTCTTTAAACAAGTCTTCAGTTATTTCGTTGACCTTCTTATCTGTAGCTTGAGCCGATAAAATCGTAGCCACCAATAATTGAAGGGGAGTTTCATGATTGAGTTGACATTTTATACCGGGATATTCCTTTGTTAAAAGTTTTATTACCTTATCTGTTTTAATATCCATAGATCTTTCCCCCTATAAGATTCTACCTCCACTTTAATTTAAATACCCATCAATAATTTCCAAAACATCCTTGTCCTCTTCCCTGTCGCGAATAGCGGAAACCAATTCTGCGGCTATTTCAGGATCAATATTATATAATGCCCATATAGTTATTTTTCTTATATCAGGCCTTATATCTCTCAATAAAGGTTTGAGATAGGGTATAGCATCTTTATCCTCAGAGTTTCCCAATGCAATTATTGCATTTCTCTGCAAAGTTTTTTTCCCTATCCAACCCGAGGCATTTTCTCCAAATAAGGAATCAAATTCCTTATTAGATATCCGTAACAGTTGTGCTAAATCCACCCCATGAGATAATTCTGTCGGCATAAATTCCACAGCCGTCATTTTCTTGATATCCGTATTATGGGGACAAACATCCTGACAAATATCACAACCATATATCCTGTCCTCAATAAACGGCAATATTTCTTTTGGGATAGGTTTTTTCTGCTGAAGCACATTTGACAAACATCTATTAGCATCAAATTTATAGGGCCCCTCTATGGCCGAAGTTGGGCAATGCTCAATACATAGATTACAGCCCAAACAGTTTCTATTCTTCAGAGATTCGTCCTTTTTTAATGGAATATTCGTTATCATATATCCTAAAAATATCCATGAACCAAAATCCTCATTTATAATAGTAGAGTTATAACCATAGAAGCCTATACCGGCACGGTTTGCTAAATACCTGTCCACCAAGGGGCCTGTGTCCACGAAAGACCTGTATTCAAATCCGTCATATTCCCCGGCAATGAAACCGGCCAGCTCTTCCAGCTTGTCCATGAGCACTATATGGTAATCCTTTCCCCAAGCTATTCTTGCCAATCTTCCATAAAATTGACTTTTTTTATTGTCCTGCAGCTTTCTTTCATCTATATAATAAGACATCCCTATAACAATTATGGATTTAGCACCCTGCAAGGTTTTTTTAGGGTCTACCCTTAACATCATATCCTTTTCCTCAAAACCGGACAATTTACCTTCTTTTTTCCTATCCATTAAAATCCATTTTAAATCCTCAAAGGGCCCTACATCGGTAAATCCTATCAAATCTATTCCGATCTTTTTAGAATAATCTATAATTTTTCTCTCTATGCTCATTGCAAAATCCCCTTAACTAAAAATCCTTCGGTGTAAATACTTGGTTTCTGCATCCACAAAAAATATATTTGATTATAGCTTGTCCATGAACAACTCTACAGCCACATTCCACAAATGTAATCTTCCGTATTTCTTATTAAACATTAAAATCTCCGTATATTGATTATATTTTTAATTCATAAATGCTCTAACTTCGTTCAATGGCCAAATTTTAAAAACCACCTTAGCTCTGATTCTATCCTTTGGAACAAA
>CAYOGD010000213.1:0-1996 GCA_964403395.1 uncultured Alkaliphilus sp. | reverse complement strand
TTGAAAACCGGAGTGGCATTAAAGGTTGTCCAAAGTTCCGAGCTATCCTTGCGACGGAACCTGAATTCCCCCCGGAGCGTGTCCCCCTTGTTGAGACCATCACGAACTTTATAAACCTGGGGTGAATCTTCTATAAAACAAAAATCCAGGCATGTTTTCCCGAGTATCTCCTCCTCCGAATATCCGAGCATATCGCTTAATTGTTTATTGACATATAAATAAGATCCGTCAAGTTTAGAATATACTATGCCCTCCCCGGCGGTTTCAACAATAGTACGGTATCTGTTTTCACTTTCTATAAGCGCATCTTTCGTTCTTTTCTGCACAGTTATATCATCGAAAAACACAGCCACTTGCCTCAATTCAGGTTCATCGATACGAAAGGCATACACATCATAGAAACGGCCAAGTGCCCGAGCATACTTCTGAAAACGTTCGGATTCACCAGTAAGAGCGATATTTCCATATATATCAAGCCAATGCTGTTCGTGATTCGGGACTATTTCCCTCATACGGCGGCCTACCGGATCCGAAAGGCCGGTTTGTTTTTTAAAAGATAAATTTGCATCTAAAAAATGATAATCGATGGGCTTTTCATTCTCATCAAAAATAACCTCAATAATACAAAACCCCTGGTCAATTGCATTAAAGAGGTACCTATATTTAGATTCACTTTTTTTAAGTGCCTGCTCGATTAATTTATGTGCCGTAATATCTTTAGCCGCACCATACCATTCCCGTATGCTACCATCATCATTTAATAGAGGAATGGCTTTTGAATAAGTCCAGCCCACGCTGCCATCTTCCTGAAATACACGATGTTCAAGCTCACAAACCTTTTTTTCTTTAATACATTTATCAATCACACCGGAGACAAAGAGCCGATCATCAAAAGGAATATATTTATCGAGCCACCTTTCGTTTGGTTCCACGGTGTCCGCAAGAAAACCTTTACCATGAAGCTTTGTCATAACTCTCCAATCAGGGCTCATGCTATATATAACATCCGAGGTTGCTTTCATAAGAGCGAGAAGCCTTTCTCCAATCTGCGATGAACAATCTATCGAGAATTCAACATCTGCCCCGTTTGTAACTTCGCATGGTGCATGCATATTGCCCTTTTTTTCATTTGAAAATACAGATCTATTCATACATGATTCCCCCATATCAATGTAATAATCCCCCCAGGTAGATATGATATAACAATAAATGAAAAAGCCTTTCCTTAAATATTGGTATTATACAAATTATTTAAAACTCCTTCGATGAAAATTGTTTCTTTGTGTCGAACAATGGATAGATTGCGCAAAAGCCTATAATACCTCATTAGAGCCACCATCCTGCTCGAAATTTTCAGACCAAATTGGGATATAAATAGGACCTTTTGCAAGGCAATAAAGTATCCTAGTAAAATGAAATAGAATTTACAATCTACGTTTCCATTGCAGAAGATAACAATATATATACATAGTATCGATGATATATAAACAACCTATTTTCACTTGACAAACCCAAATAATAAGCTTATAGTATATGAAATAATACGGGCAGAACATATATATAAACAAATAAGGGTATAGACAAACGGTTAAAGTAAGGAGATTTTTTGAATCTGAAGTTAGGGGATTTTAAAAGTTAAATAGGGGGGAATTATATGAGATATAAAATAATATTTAAAGATAGAAATAAAGTAGATGAGAAAACATTAAGAAAAGTGCAATCCAAACATGGCAACGATATAGAAGGGATAAACGATCTTTATGAACAGCTGATTTTACATGGTACCTGCGATAGTACCGTAGTATCAAGAATCTATTATGTGGCTTACACATTATCCTTGGAAAACGTAGAAATGATAATAATAAGAATGAATTAAACTTCGGTATTATAATAAATATAGTACATTCGCTGAGGACAGTTCCTGCGCACAACAGAAACTGTCCTCAGCGCATTCCTATGGAGCTTCCGCAACAAACCTAAACCAACCGTCTTCGGA
>CAYOGD010000212.1:0-1998 GCA_964403395.1 uncultured Alkaliphilus sp. | reverse complement strand
AAATGTAAAACCTGCTGCTACTTCTCTGAGAATAAATTTTATCTCTGCACAATTATGAACACCCTTTTTGCTGTGATATAATATCCGTTATCTTCCGCAAATACGCCTATTTCATCGCCGACATATATATCCCCGAATCTTATAGGGTCTCCATCCTCATCAATATAAATGGTATCGCCATCTACATGGATTTCTATCTCCTCACCTGCCCTGATCTGGAGTTCTAAAATCTCCCTTCTGGTATCCTTGTACATAACCTTGCCTGTGTAATTGGAACCCTGAAATTTGCGATAGGTCTCTATCCATACTATTTCATCGTTTTCTATCTCCAACTCCACTTCGTAGTTCAATCTCAAATCATAGATGCCCGCCCTTCTCTCTTCAACTCTTATTACGGCATCGGGAACCAATGCAAAGGTTTTCACAGTTCCGTCATACTTTTCAACGGTTATCTCTGTGGGTTCCGGCCTCTGTGCAATAAATATCTTTTTGATATAACCCTCCACGGTCTTTCTTATGCTAAAAGCATCTACATATATTACCTTATCATATTCCGTAGTTATCTCTACTTCGTCCCCCACCTTGATGTCTTTAAAACCTACGGTTCTTTTGTCCCTTTTTAGGGTTGCCTTGGAAGGAATGACAAAAGACCTTATAGTTTTATTATCCAACAATACCTCCAAAATATCCTCATCCTCATCGCTGTCTTTTGCCCTTACCACACCTTCAGAATATCTCTCCTTCGGGTCTGCCTTTATCTCCATTATCTCATCGTCAATATAGACAACCGTAACTATATCACCCGGTTTTAAATCGTCTATGTCTGCAAGTTTGCCGGAAATACGCACCCTGCTCCTGCCGGTAAAAGCGAAATCATGAATTTTTTCCTTTTCATCCGAAATAAACACCCTACTATCCTGTCCGGACAGATAATAATAAAAATAGCCTTCCAATACATCATCGGTTGCCACCGGTGGAATTTCCGGCTCTGCAATTACATCGTCATCCGAAAGACCGTCTAATATTTCAGCGGTCATGGAAACGAGTTTAGCGACTTCCGCCCTGGTTATCTGATTATCGGGTAAGAAACACCCGTTATTACTGGTTTTGTCCAATATTTTTTTATCCAGCAGCAGATCTATATAAGGTTTTGCTTCATCGGGAATGCTCATCTCATCTTTGTAGGGGATTACATATATCCCGCCGATCTCTTCCCCGGCTCCGTATTGCAATACCTTTCCGATATAAATGGCTACTTCATACCGTTTGGCATATGTGGAACCGGTGGTGGATACCAATGACTGCAGCTCCCTTTCTAACAAAATATCGTTGAAAAGTGCATATGCTACGGCCCCCTGCGCCCAATCCGGAATATTGTTAGCCTCTAACTTTTGTTTATATTGATTTACATAATACCGCCCTTCGCTATCGCTGTAACCCATAAGCCTTGCGATTATAACTATAGTCTCCAGTTTCGTAATATTTCCCTGCGGTTTAAATGTGCCATCCGGATAACCTGTTATAAGCCGGCGCTCATAAACATCCTCTATATGTTCTCTTGCCCAGTGTTTATCAGTGTCGGTAAAAATCGCCGGCGCCGCAAAAGATAATACGGTATTCAACATAACAAATAATAGGACGGCAACTGTCACTCTTGATTTCATTTTCTTCATGATTTTCCTCCCCATTCCTTTTCTGGCAATAATAGTTTCACGATTCAAATTAAAAACTCAATAACACATTATTCTACATGAACCTTTCTTTTCCTGCACTTTTTTGAAAATATATTATATGTCATCGTTATGTAATATTTGCCGAAAAAAATACCTCGTATACCTGCATGAATATTTTCACACTTCCGTACGAGGCATTTTAAAATACTTTTTAATTTTTAAGCCTTTAGGCCTTTAAACAAAATGTCGACAATATGTGCAACATCAATATCATTATATTTCCTATCTTGAGGAGAATTTCTCATGAAATTACTGCTTGCAATGA
>CAYOGD010000211.1:0-2011 GCA_964403395.1 uncultured Alkaliphilus sp. | reverse complement strand
CCATGATTGAAAATGAAATAAAAACCATGCCGAATTATTTTGCAGGCTATGATACTTCCGTATTTTTTATATCTGAAGAGGAATTGATAAAAAATCATAGCAAGATGCCCCATGGAGGGTTGGTTATCCGAACAGGAATCACCGGAAAAAACAACAGGCAGACCATGGAATTTAAACTCACCCTTGATAGCAATCCGGAATTTACCTCATCGGTTGCGGCTGCCTATGCCAGGGCAGTGTTTAAACTGTCAGAGGAAGGTAAAATCGGAGCTATTTCCGTATTTGATGTGCCTTTCTCCTATTTATCGCCGATGAGCAGTGAAGAGCTGAGAAAAAAATTGTTATAAGATGCAACAGAGACGGTAGACTGTGTGAAAATTGTCATTCTGAGCGCAGCGAAGAATCTGAACAGCTCAAAATACAGATCCTTCGCATTCGCTCAGGATGACAAAAAGTAAGAAAGGTGCTTTTTCACACAGCCTGCCGGTTCCTGGTGCATCACTATTGCATCACACCCGGTGTATCATCTGATGCATCGTTAAATAAGAAAAAACGAGGAGTAGATTATGAAACCTTTAGCGGACAGGATACGTCCAACGAATTTAGACGAAGTAGTCGGTCAGGATCATGTTATAGGTAAAAATAAACTGTTAAACAGGCTCTTAAAATCTGATATGATTCCCAATATGATTTTTTTCGGTCCCTCGGGAACGGGCAAAACCTCCGTGGCTTATATAATAGCGAAGGCTTTTAACAAAAAGTTCTTTAAACTGAACGGAACAAATGCAAACATTGACGATATCAAAAATATCATATCTCAAATCGGTACCTTCGGCACCATGAACGGTATCCTGTTATATATAGATGAGTTACACTATTTAACAAAACGCCAACAACAGCCCATACTTGAACATATAGAAAACGGGGATATAACCCTTATCGGGAGCACCACGGAAAACGTCAATTTTTCCATATTCAATGCCCTCCTGAGCAGATCCACAATCATAGAGTTCAAGGCATTACATGTGAATGATATAGTCAAGGGATTGAAAAGGGCCCTATCCATGGAGGAAAAAAGGCTCGCCATAGAGATCACATATGAGAATAATGCTCTGAATTATATCGCGGAAGTTGCCGGCGGGGATTTGAGGAGGGCTTTAAATACAATAGAACTGATAATAAATACATATGTTATCTATAACCCTGACAAAATCCATATAGATATAGAAAAGGCCATGGAATGTTCCCAGAGCAAAATTACCCATTATGACAGGGATGGGGATAATCACTATAACCTGCTGAGTTTTTTCCAAAAGAGTATTAGGGGGTCGGATGAACAAGCCTGTATACATGCTCTTGCAAGGCTGATTAAAGGCGGAGATTTAACCTCTATCTGCAGGAGGCTTTTGGTTATTGCATCCGAAGATATAGGATTAGCATATCCCCAGGCAATCTCTATAGTAAAGGCCTGTACGGATTCCGCCCTGCAGCTTGGACTGCCTGAGGCCAGAATACCTCTTGCCCAGGCTACTATACTGCTCGCTTCTTTACCCAAATCCAATTCGGCATATAAAGCCATCGATGCCGCCCTGGCGGATTTGGAAAAAATTGATGTGGGGCATATACCGTATAATCTATGTGATGCACATTCTAACTCATTTATTAAAAATAAATCAGCTTATTTATATCCTCATGATTATCCGAACAATTATGTAAAACAGCAATACATGCCTGAAAATATCAAACACAGAATTTATTACGAGTATGGGAATAATAAGTTTGAGCAGTCTATGAAATCCTATTGGAACAAAATTAAAAACAGAAAGTGATGCCCGAGACTTTTTAGTAATCCCTGATGTCCCTGTTTGACTAAAAACAATATTTCAAAAAACTAAGCCTATTGATTTAAACCAATAGGCCCAATTTTTTATTCTTTTTTTATCTCTGTTTTACTCAAAATCCTCATCTAATGATCTTATGCATGGCACATGCGGTATATTTACCTGCGGTG
>CAYOGD010000210.1:0-2028 GCA_964403395.1 uncultured Alkaliphilus sp. | reverse complement strand
TTTATTGAATGTTTTGAAAGAAAGGTTAGGGGATTATATTGTCTAAGGGCAATAAAAATACGGGATCATCAAATATTGGATTATCAAATTTATGGGAAAAATATAATTTTAGATGGGTTATTACAATCACTGTTTGGACATTTTTTTTAGCGATAGGAATAAGCATCTCTTCTGAAGTCATTTTGAGCAATGCGCGAATTTTCTTTGCAATCATAACATTGATGGTTATTATTTTAATAGGTGTATCAGCCGATATTATAGGTATAGCGGTAACTTTTGCATCGGAAAGGCCTTTCCATGCTATGGCGGCAGATAAGGTTGAAGGGGCGGGGTATGCTATCAAGCTCTTGAAAAATGCCGGGCCGGTATCAAATTTCTGCAATGATGTGATCGGCGATATCTGCGGCATTTTAAGCGGGGCAGCAGGAGCCAGCATCATTATAAATTTGGGGACATTGCCGTTTTCCATGTCCAGATCCCTGTTGACCATAATCTTGAGCGGTTTGGTTGCGGCATTTACTGTGGGCGGTAAAGCCATCGGAAAGGGTATCGCTATAAATAATTCCCATGCTATTGTTTTTAATACGGCGCGTTTTTTAAACCTCATATACAGGAAAACAGGGATAGAAATTATTTCCTCAATAAAGCAAAAAAAATAGGAAAGGAATGTTATAAGTGTATCAATATTTAACCGGGATTAATTGTGTTGAAGACCTGAAAAAACTGAATAATAAAGAAATAATCATATTAGCTGAAGAGATCAGACAATTTCTAATAGATTCAGTGTCTAAAACCGGGGGGCACTTAGCATCTAATTTGGGAGTAGTAGAATTGACTTTGGCACTGCATACCGCTTTTGACAGCCCAAGGGATAAGATCATCTGGGATGTGGGGCATCAGTCATATGTACATAAAATATTGACCGGTAGAAGAGAACAGTTTTCATCCTTGAGACAATACAAAGGGTTGAGCGGTTTTCCAAAACGCCGGGAGAGTGAACATGACCCTTTCGGTGCGGGGCACAGCGGCACCTCCATATCCGCTGCCATGGGCTTAGCTGCGGCACGAGATTTGAAAGGTGAAAAACACCATGTCATAGCTGTCATAGGCGACGGGGCAATGACGAGCGGAATGGCTTTTGAGGCATTAAATCATGTCGGTCAGAGCGGAAAAAATATGATTGTTATTTTAAACGATAACGAGATGTCCATATCTCCCAATGTAGGCGGCCTGTCCAGCTATTTGAGCAAAATAAGGACAGCCCCCATATATTTTAAAGTCAAAGGTGACGTTGAAAATTTAATAAACCACATTCCTGCTATCGGTAAAAGTGTTTTTAAAACCGCAGAGAAAGCAAAGGACAGTATAAAATACTTTTTTCTACCCGGTATATTGTTTGAAGAATTAGGATTTACCTACATGGGTCCCGTCGACGGGCATAATTATAATACATTATATAGTATGATCAATCGTATAAAAAATATCAAAGGCCCCGTTCTGTTGCATGCACTTACCCAAAAAGGCAAGGGATATGATTTTGCCGAAAAATCGCCGTGTAAATTCCACGGGGTCAATCCTTTTAAGGTAAAAACGGGGGAACCGGTCTCCGATAAGACTGCCCTGACTTTTTCTGAAATTGCGGGCAATACTTTAGTGGAATGTGCAAAACAAGATGAGAGGATCATTGCCATTACGGCCGCTATGCCGGCGGGCACCGGTTTAAGCAGTTTTGCCGACAAATATCCGGACAGGTTCTTTGATGTGGGGATTGCCGAACAGCATGCGGCAACATTTGCGGCGGGAATGGCCGTAGAAGGGTATAAGCCGGTTTTTGCAGTTTATTCCACATTTCTACAGAGGGCATATGATCAGGTGATACATGATGCGTGTATTCAAAATCTACCTGTCACTTATTTGATAGATCGTGCCGGCCTGGTAGGAGGCGATGGAGAAACACATCATGGATCCTTTGATGTATCATTTTTATCCTGTGTTCCTAATTTAACATTTTTAGCTCCCAAGGACGGC
>CAYOGD010000209.1:0-2043 GCA_964403395.1 uncultured Alkaliphilus sp. | reverse complement strand
ACCGTAGTTTTTTTGTATCCTTATGGATGTCTTATAGGTTTCGTCCAATAGAGTGTTCCTGTAATTTTTTAATACAAGGGAAGGCATGAGATATTCAAACATGGTGCCGGACCAGGACGCAAGAGATATATACCCATCCTCCATAATCAACGGCCTGCCTAAATTCTTCCAATGTTTTAAAGGTACTTCTTTCCTTGAAACAGCTATGTAACTTGCTGTTCTGGCTTCTGAAGCCAATAAATCATAATAGCAATTTAATACTTTATCTTCTCCCACATTATATCCGATATAAAATAATCCCTTATCTTCGTTATATAATGGCGCAAATTTAGTGTTATCTATCAGGCTTTGAATCCTAACCATCAGATCCTGTGCAGTTTTATCATCAGGTGAAAGTTCCTCAAGATATTCCTTAAGCCCCTCTTTGAGCACTATCAAATAGGATACAAGGTTGCCGCTGTCCACCGTGGAAACAAATATGGGCCTCAAGGGTTCCAAGGTTTCGGTATCGTACCAATTATATAGATGGCCCTCCCATTTTTCCATTCTCTCTAAAGTCTCTATGGTCAACCCGGTCAATTCTATCATTTCGGAGGTGGTTATAAACCCAAGGTCCCTGCCGGAAAGTATGGACATGAGATAAAACCCTATATTTGTAGGAGAAGTCCTGTTGATCACTCCGTTATAAGGATATTCCTGAAAATTATCGGGGGGCAGATAATTATTTTTGTCATTTGTAAATGTCCTGTAATAATTCCAAATCTGTTCGCCCACATTTATGAGGAGCCTTATATCTTCCCGCCTGGCCTCTATGGATTCCTCGTCCTCTCTGCTGATTATATCGGCAACTATAGGCCCGCCTGCCCATAACAATCCGATTATTCCGGATATGATTAAATTTTCGGGCCTAAATACGTAGGTGAGGATTATCAATAATATGGAGGCGGTGACGTTTTCTTTCATTCTCCTGAAATAACTTGAGATATCATCCTCCAATTCCTTTTCCATATCAAAGGCAGTAGTCCACTCCAACAGATTCTTCTTTGAAACAAACACCCTGTACAATGTCCTGATTATGGCATCCGACATCATCACAGCTTTATGGGGAAGAAACATAAAATATAGGATCCCCTGATAAACATAGGTCCTATAACCTAATATGAGATTACCGTTCAACCTCATCCTAGAAATTTTGAATCTCTTATACAATACATATTCCAGGGCCATAGTCATGATGGGCAATAATATGGTGATCAGAGAAAGCCCAATCCAGACAAAAACGCTTCCGGGAAAAAATACCGTACCGAAAAATAAGATCAAATACAGGGGTATAGGCACAAGGCTTCTCCTCATATTATCTATGATTTTCCACTTGGAAAGGGAGGATATAGCCCTGTTTTTTAGCCATCTTATGAGCTGCCAATCGCCCCTTATCCACCTGTGCTGCCTCATGACATAGGAGCTGTATTTTTCCGGGTATCCGTCTATGAGCTCGATATCCGTGGCTAAACCGACCCTGACATAGCTGCCCTCAAGAAGGTCATGACTCAATACGGTATTTTCAGGTATTTCCTCTTTCAGACATCTCTGAAATACTTTTAGGTCATATATGCCCTTACCTGTGAATATACCCTCTCCGAACAGATCCTGATATATATCCGAAACTGCAGTGCTATACGGATCTATCCCCCCCATGCCTGCAAATATTCTGGTGAATAGGGACTTATTGCTGCTTTCGATATCTACAGAAATTCTTGGTTGGATGATTCCGTAGCCTTCCTTTACGATGTTTTTTTCTTCATCCACCACTGCCGCATTCAGGGGATGGGAAATTGTACCTATCAATCTCTTTGCTCCGTCGATAGGCAGCTTGGTATCCGCATCCAATGTGATGACATATTTGATTTTGATATGGGAAATATCTCCGGATATCACGTTAAAGGTTGTCTTTTCATCTCCCAACAACAGATTGTTGAACTCTACCAGTGCCCCCCGCTTTCTCTCCCAACCCATCCATTTTTCCTGGGTCTCGGAAAATACTCT
>CAYOGD010000208.1:0-2063 GCA_964403395.1 uncultured Alkaliphilus sp. | reverse complement strand
TTTTCAGCAACTCTATTGAGCGGCATAATCCATACAGGAATTGCTGTCTGACAACGAGGCATTAATTCTCTCGCTTTTTTTAATAACCTAGGAGCATTTTTACCGGTACCCTTTCCAACCTGCTTCATTGTCTGTCTCCAGCCCTTAATAGCTTGAATTTGTTCATCGGTAGTGTTTTTTATCTTATAATACCATGCCTTCTCATAGGCCAATTTCCTAGCATTTACCATCAATGCTTCATTTATCTTATCTATTTCTCTTTGAATTTTGTTCGAATCATAGCTATTAATTCGATTTATTTGACTATTTAATTGGCTCCATTTCCATGCTGATTCAATATCTTTTGGTACAACACTGTTACCATGTATACCCTCCCTCGTTTTTATGGCCTCTGCCCAGTCAGGGGCAACAGTCGCCAATTTTTCTAACAGTCCTATTCGATTACTATATATATCTTTTTTATTATATAAATATATTATCTTCTCATAATAGACCCTATACTTTTCTATGTTTTTTTGTTTTATAGAACCAATCAACCCATTAAAAGGTTCTCCGTTGACATTAAATTTATTTAAATAATTCTCATATGTATTTAATTCATCTTCTAATTCCTTGAAAAGGGTAGAATAATAATTATATTTCAATTCCTTAATAAATATATTCTCTAATATAAAATCCATGGATTCTATAGGTCTGCTCATATCTATGGAAAATAATTTACTTGCTGTATCTAAATCAACAATATAATTTTTTATTTTAGAGGTACAATAAATCCATTTATCTCTGTGCCAATCTAAGGCTGTTTGTACTTGCTGCATCAAAATTTTTAATTTTATTTCTGCATCCTGTGTTCCAAAATCTATTTCGTTTGAAAACTCACCTAATAACTTTTCTACCTGTTTTAATAGTCTGTTCCTGTTCAATTCATAATCAATAATAAATCTTGCATTCTTATACTCTTCCATTTTTTCAATAGATTTATTATCATTGGTTATTAATTTTTGTACCCTTTTCCATTTTGGTTTTACAACACCAGCCAGTGCACCTACCGGCACCTTTTTATTTGTACTTATTATTTCATCTAATAACGATAAAACATCTATATTCATCAGTTCTTCAGGAATGTAATAATCGTTTTTAAATTTTATTTTCTTGTATTCTTCGTAATTAAGTTCCAGTGTGTGATAGCTTTTAAATATTCCATCCCATAGTTCGATATATACTTTGTCTACTATGTTTCTAGCCATTATATCTAATTGAAAATCTTCTAATTTTTTTAGGCTGTCTCTGATATTTTCTCCGTCTTTAATTAGCTCTTGCAATAGACCTTTATCAACACCTTCGTTTATTTTTATTTTAGGCTTCCAACCTTTTATTAGTGCTTTATACTTTAAAGATTCCGTTACTCTCGTTTCAAATATATCTACCGGCCAAATGTCATCTAAACCAGGCAAATTATTACTTAATAGTTCTTCTTCAGTATCTGTAATTAATTCATTGGATTCATATAGTTCATGTAGTTCTTCATGAGAAAGTAAAATAGGAACTGTATCATCTTTACTTTCCCCGGGTATGTAATCATATCTGCCCTTTCCGCTATTAATAAATTTTGCTGCCTCAATGGGCTTAATAGTTTCATTTGCAAAAACTATATCCTTATAGCCTAAATTGCGAATCCGGATTAGCTCCTGATATTTTTCTTTATAAGTCTCTACTAATTTTTTTCTTTCTATCTCAAGGCTGTATATCTTTTTAAGTGAATCATTTAAATCAATAATTGTTGTTTTTTCATCAATTTCAAAAAGTGTAGCATCCATTTCTTTTTGTTGGGAACTTGTACTTAAAAGACTAATGCAAAGGTTCTGTAAGTCTCCGTATACCTTATCCTTTAAAACCGTCAGGGCCTTTTCGGTCTGACTGGCAACTAACACACTTTTCCCTTCACTAAGCAAATGACCTATAAGATTAGCTATCGTGTGAGTTTTCCCGGTACCGGGAGGCCCTTGTACTAATACAGCCCCATAGTTATGAAGATATTTTATTATTTTTAACTGTTCGTTGTT
>CAYOGD010000207.1:0-2083 GCA_964403395.1 uncultured Alkaliphilus sp. | reverse complement strand
GCCCGATTCCCGGGATATATGCGGATACTACTATACCGTTTGTCAATCTGACTCTTGCTACTTTTCTCAGTGCTGAGTTAGGTTTTTTAGGTGTAACGGTATAAACCGCAGTACAGACTCCCCTCTTTTGCGGTGAATTGACATTTGATGTTGTTCTCTTTTTTAAAGAGTTCATTCCTCTCTGCAATGCAGGAGCTGCAGAAGTACGGGTTTCTTTTTTCCTTCCATGGCGTACTAATTGGTTAATTGTTGGCATATTTGCACCTCCTTCTAAAAATTTCAGAATAAATTTTATTATCTCTATATAAAAACTTAACTTTGATATCCAATAAAAATACATTCGATTACGGTTTCGAATATGAATAACTCTTACAGTTCGTTTCAATAAAAAATCCTTTATGACCTAACCCAATTTCCCAAAGCTTACAATTCCAGTATTTCCACTTTAAAGTGGAAAATGGAATTACATAGCTTTGGACTTGCAAGGCAAATTGATGGTAGGTTAAATGCAACGAACACCAACCTTAATTCAGGTTTATGACATGAGTGTCCTCAAGGACCAAATTTATGTGACTGAAAGGAGCAAATAAATTTGAGTTGTGAGACTGCGAAAATTCGCCATGAATACTACTGTTTATATTCCTAAAATGTAATCTCATTGTATTTTTATTAAATATTTGTACTGTCTTTATCTGTGTTATATAAAATATAAGCCTATCAAATTAGAATTGCGGCTACGGCTGCGCCTACACTGATCCCGCAAGCCTCGCCCAAATCCTTCATAGAATCCACGTAAATTACCTCAACATCCTTTTCTTTTGCAATCTGCTCTATATGTTCAACCAAATGTTTATCTGCATCTTCCGATATGAATAAGGTCTTGACCTTGTTGTGGTTCAACGCTTTAGTAGTCTGTTTTATGCCGATAACTTTATCTCGCCCTTTTAATAAGTCCTCCAACATGAAAAGTTTCCTCCCCTTTTAAATACCCGGGAGATGATACCATCTCCCGGCTCATAAAAAAGTCAACTTTTGATTAGCGCACACTTTAATATTTTAACACTTGTTAAAATCAGTGTCAACTGTTTTATTCGAAAAATACTTCCTTCGAAGGGTTATTAACCGAAAATCAGTTTTCCTGTATAACCTTGTCAAATATTACATCTTCGATTATACCCACATCGTCAACTTCACCACAGATTTCGTCATCATCTTTTTCCCTGTCAAGTTCAATAGTTTTATACCTCTTCATACCTGTTCCCGCAGGTATCAATTTACCGATGATCACATTCTCTTTGAGGCCAATCAAGTGGTCCTCTTTACCTTTTATTGTAGCTTCCGTCAACACCCTCGTAGTCTCCTGGAAGGAAGCGGCAGACAGAAATGATTCCGTAGCAAGTGATGCTTTGGTAATTCCGAGCAAGGCCGGACGGCCATCCGCCGGTTCTCCGCCTTCGGCGACTATCCTGGCATTTTCCTTCTCATATGCAAATATAGAGACCAAACTGCCCGGCAATAGATCCGTATCACCCGCATCTTCGATTTTAACTTTATTGAGCATCTGGCGTACGATCACTTCGATGTGTTTGTCGTTGATATCGACACCCTGTAATCTATATACCCTCTGCACTTCCTTGAGTATATAATTTTGAACTCCTTCGATGCCTTTTATCTTCAAAATATCATGAGGATTCACGGAACCGTCGGTAATTTCATCACCGGGCTCAAGGATCTCTCCATCTTTTACCCTCAGTCTTGAACCGTATGGAATGGTGTAGGCTGTCTCTTCTCCATTCTCATCCGTAATTGTGACTTCCCGTTTTTTCTTGGTATTTATAACCTTCACGGTTCCGCCTATCTCCGTGATAATAGCGAGGCCCTTCGGTTTTCTCGCCTCAAACAGCTCCTCAACCCTAGGTAGGCCCTGGGTGATGTCCGCACCTGCAACACCGCCCGTATGGAATGTACGCATCGTAAGCTGGGTCCCGGGCTCACCTATAGATTGTGCAGCTATGATACCTATTGCTTCACCGACCTTGACAGGTTCACCGGTTGCTAAATTCCTGCCGTAACATTTTGCACA
>CAYOGD010000206.1:0-2130 GCA_964403395.1 uncultured Alkaliphilus sp. | reverse complement strand
TGAATAATAAATCAAACAAGGATAGAATAATAATGTCAGTAGGAAAGAAGGTGTTTATATGAAAAAGAAAAATGTGATGGTCATATTTGGCGGAAGATCCGGAGAACACGAAATTTCTCTGATATCGGCCGCATCCATACTAAGATCTATGGATAAAAATAAATATAATATTACTACGGTTGGAATCACCAAAAAAGGCATTTGGAAATTGTATGAAGGCCCCATAGATGAAATAGAAAACGGGAATTGGGAAAAGATTGCAGATGAATCTAGGGAAGAAAAGGGCTTTAAAAATTATATGTCCCTATTGCCAACGGGTGGAGACAGAGGTACCGTGATATTAGGTGAAGATAGGGCAGAGAAAATAGATGTTATTTTTCCGGTGTTGCACGGTCCTTTCGGGGAAGACGGAACGATACAAGGATTATTTGAAATGATGGATGTACCCTATGTCGGTGCGGGAGTATTGGCTTCTTCTGTAGCGATGGATAAAGCAATTGCTAAAAAACTCTTACAGGCGGATGGGATTCCACAGGCGGAATATGCTGTGATAGTGTTTAAACAATACAAAGAAGATGAAACGAATATTATAGATAGAATAGAGGACAGTTTTGAATATCCTATTTTTATTAAGCCCGCTAATATGGGCTCAAGTGTAGGGATAACCAAGGCATATGATAGGGGTGAGCTAAAGAAGTCCATAGAATTAGCAGGTAAATATGATAGAAAAATTGTAATAGAGGAGACTATCAAAGGTAGGGAAATAGAATGTGCCGTTCTTGGTAATGATAGTCCTATCGCATCTCTACCGGCAGAAATAATACCATCGGCGGAATTCTATGATTATCATGATAAATATATCGCGGGCACTACTCAATTTGTGATACCGGCCAAACTGTCAGAGGATGCAACCGAAAAGATAAGAGATATGGCTATCAAAGTGTATAAACTTTTGGATTGCACAGGGCTTGCTCGGGTAGATTTCTTCATTGAAGAGGCAACCGGTCGTCTTTTGCTAAACGAGGTAAATACTATGCCCGGATTTACAAAAATAAGCATGTATCCTAAAATGATGCAGACTATAGGAATTGAGTACGGGGATTTGATAGATAGATTAATAATGCTTGCTATTGAGCGCTTTAATGAAAAAAACAATTAGCCTATCACTGCTGTGAATGCTCCCGGAATTTTTCAAATGCCCCTGAGCTATTTTTATTGCACATAATTATTATAATTTGTGTAAATATTAACAATGAATATATAGACTAAATCCTTCCAATATGATAAAGTTGTATTGAAAACAAAGGATTTAAAATATTTACAGGAGGAGGAAAATTTATGTTTGTAGATGAAACTATTAGGGGTTTTATGGATTCATTGGAGAGCAAAGATTCAACGCTGGTGGGAGGGAGCGCGGCGGCTTTAGCAAGTAGTTTGGGATCATCCCTTATGCTCATGGTGGGTAATTTAACATTTGGCAAAAAAGCTTATGAATCTTTGGATGAAGAAACCAGAAAGGCTTTTCAAGATAGCTATGATGGCTTTGTTAGATTAAAAAATGAATTATATGATTCTATCGATAAAGACAAAGCAGCATTTGATGCTTATATGGAGACACTCAGAATGCCGAAAGATACGGATGAACAGAAGGAAGCAAGAAGAAAGGCTATGGCGGAATCAACGACAAATGCCCTGGAAGTTCCGCTAAACACCGCAAAACAAGGTCTTGAAATACTCAGAATCGGAAAGGTATTTGCGGATCATGGAAATGCGATGGCTATCACTGATGTGGGCGTAGGTTCATTGATGGCTTATGCAGGAATAGAAGGAGCCTTATTTAATGTATACATAAACTTGAATAGTATAAAAGATGAAGAATATAAAGCGGCGAAAAAGGCGGAGAGCGATGATATTATAGCCGAGGCTGCAAAAATCAGAGATGAATTATTAAAAATTGTATATACCAGAATAGGATATTAAATAAATATTGGGTTTGTTAATTATGTATAGGGGCGGACACTTAGGTCCGCCTCTTTTAGTGCGTATTTGTCTAATTATGCGTCACTAATACAGACCCGGTTGTCTAATAAAATTTAATATAACAATACACGTTCATTTAGTTTCGAATAT
>CAYOGD010000205.1:0-2134 GCA_964403395.1 uncultured Alkaliphilus sp. | reverse complement strand
TGAATTGGAGGGCGATATGGAAAAATACAGACTGTATTCCTTTCAGACGGCTCATCTGAGCGCCGGTGTTTTCAAGAATACAGGTCTATTGACATACAGGGTTGTTAAGGTTGAACAGGACAGCACAGAGGGTACCACGAAGATAAT
Source organism: uncultured Alkaliphilus sp. (assembly GCA_964403395.1). GTDB lineage: Bacteria > Bacillota > Clostridia > Peptostreptococcales > Natronincolaceae > JAAZJW01. Next base: position 1,987 of record CAYOGD010000205.1, on the reverse strand, counting down.
AATCAGAGATAAAGACAGTGGTGAATGGGTGGATCATAGCATAGAGGGCCAATACAGTGGGAAAGTGAGGGCGTATCTGTTTAATTTTATACCGGTCAAGGACATTTATTTTGAGGGCGGTATTATTGGAGAAGAGAAAACATAAGCTACCAAGGTTTTATATAACTTTGGTAGCTTAATATATTGTTGATTATCATAGCCATTCTGCGAACCTTCGGATATACCACATCTTCACAAGTTGAGTAAGAATGCAATAGGACAATACAATTGCCAGCATCCACGGAAAATAGGCGATGGGCAGAGGTTTGAAACCTATGGATGCACCGAAAGACGAAAAGGGGATAAATACGCCAATTGCCATGATGATCCCTGTCATTATTGTTACAGGCGCTGTTGCTTTGCTCTGTATGAAAGGGATTTTCTCGGTTCTCAGCATATGAACAACGAGTGTCTGAGTGAGAAGACCTATTATAAACCAGCCTGAATGGAATAATCCTTGAACCTCCGGCGTATTTGCCTTGAATATAAACCACATTACAATAAAGGTTATAATATCAAATATGGAACTGATAGGCCCGATATACATGGTAAATTTCTGCAAGCTGTCTGAATCCCACCGGCGGGGAGCCTTCAGATATTCCTCGTCCATATTATCCCACGGGATAGCAATTTGGGATATATCGTACAATAGGTTTTGTATCAGAAGATGTATGGGCAGCATGGGTAAAAAGGGCAAAAATGCACTGGCTGTCAGCACGCTGAATACATTTCCGAAGTTAGAGCTCACTGTCATTTTGATATATTTTATTATATTGCCAAAAATCTTGCGCCCCTCAAGTATACCTTTCTCTAAAACCATCAGATCTTTTTCCAGAAGTATAATGTCCGCGGATTCTTTGGCAATATCTACCCCCGTATCCACCGATATGCCTATATCTGATTCCTTAAGAGCTGCTGCATCATTTATACCGTCACCCAGATATCCTACCGTGTTACCTTGATTCTGCAGCACTCTTATTATCCTGGATTTTTGTAGGGGCGACAGCTTGGCAAATACGGTGGTCCTTTTAGTTTCTAGTGCCAATTGTTCATCAGTCATATTTTCCAGTTCATGCCCTAAAAATATGTGTTCTATTGAAAGACCTACTTGTTTACATATGGTTTTAGTCACGAACTCGTTGTCACCGGTTAAAACTTTTACCTCAACTCCATGCTCATCCAGAGCTTTTATGGCAGCTGCAGCCGTATCCTTGGGGGGATCTAAAAATCCGATATAACCCATGAGCACCATATCTTTTTCATCACTTACGTCAAATTCTCTATCGTAGGGGATATAATTCTTTTGGGCAACGGCCAGCACCCTCATGCCCTCCTGATTCAGATTTTCTGAGGTCTGTTTTATTTTATTTTTTATATAGTCCGTTAAGTGAATGACCCTTCCCTTGTATTCCGCATGACTGCAAATTGACAACATCTCTTCCACCGCACCCTTTGTGACCAGTTGGCGCTTTTTATTGGTATCTTCCAATATGACCGACATCCTTCGCCGGTTGAAATCAAAGGGAATTTCATCTACCTTAGTATATATTTCATCCAGATAGCCCAGGCCTTGTTTTTTCCCAAACCTTATTACGGCTATATCGATGAGATTTTTTAATCCTGTTTGAAAGTAGCTGTTGAGATAGGCATGCCTCAATACTCTGACATCCTCATTCCCGTGAACATCCAGGTATCTTTCCAACACGATTTTATCTAAGGTGAGGGTCCCTGTTTTATCGGTGCACAGAATATTTATGGCACCAAAATTTTGAATGGCGCTGAGATGTTTTACTACGGTTTTCTTCTTGGCCATGGTCAGGGCTCCCTTTGCAAGGTTACTGGTCACCACCATGGGAAGCATCTCAGGTGTAAGGCCTACGGCAACGGATATAGCAAATAAGAGGGCTTGAAGCCAATCTCCCTTGGTGATTCCGTTTATCAGAAACAC
>CAYOGD010000204.1:0-2149 GCA_964403395.1 uncultured Alkaliphilus sp. | reverse complement strand
CTGAGGCGAACAGTATAAGTTTGACCCGCGAAGGATCTAAATAGATCTATTATTATATCCATAACAATAACATTTTTAACATTTTTTGCAAGACTGCGAGCCATCCCTGCTGTACACAATCTTTCCGTTGACTATAGTATATTCAACCCTTCCCTTTACCGCTTTATCATGAAATGGACTGTTTTTACTCTTCGAAACAAAACTTTCCACATTTATTTTATATTCGACGGAGGGATCTATGATTGTTATATCCGCTGCCTTCCCTACACTTATATCCCCCTTATCTATCCCTAATACCTTGGCCGGATTTATTGTAAGTTTTTCTATCAGTTCAATGGGTGTAAGCCAGCCATCTTCCACCAATTCCGTCATAGCGATAGGCAGAGCCGTCTCTAAGCCCACTATTCCGAACGGTGCCTCGATGAATCCTACATTTTTTTCGTCTTCATGATGTGGAGCATGATCTGTTGCTATCACATCTATAATTCCTTCCTTAAATCCTTTTTTTATGGCCATGACATCCTCCTCTTTTCTGAGAGGCGGATTCATTTTAAAATCAGTATTTAAAGATAGAACTTCTCTATCCGACAAGGTGAAATGATGGGGGCATACTTCACCCGTCACCTTTACACCTATACTTTTTCCACATTTGAGGAGTTCCACACCGGTTCCCGTACTGATATGGCATATATGAAGATTTGCACCGGTCCCTTCGGCAAGTATAATATCCCTGGCGATTATTACATTTTCCACCTCAGGCAATATCCCCGGAAGCCCCAGTTGCTTTGAAATCTCACCGCTGTTTATGACACCGCCCTGCAACAATTCTTCATCCTCACAATGAACAAAGACAGGTATATTCAGTGATTTCGCTTTTTCCATGCCCTTCCTCTTCAGATTTGAATTTTGAACCGTCCTGCCATCGTCGCTTATGGCGCAGATGCCCGATTCCGTCATCCCTTCTATGTCCGACAACTCCTCGCCCTGCAGGCCCTTTGTTATACTTCCAACCACCAATACATTGACTATAGCTTTTTCTTCGGCACGATTTTTTACAAATTCAACAATCTCTCTCAAATCTATAGTCGGCTCCGTATTGGGCATACAACACACTGTAGTAAATCCTCCCTTAGCAGCACTTTTACTGCCCGTCTCTATGGTCTCTTTATGTTCAAATCCGGGTTCTCTAAAATGCACATGTAAATCTATAAATCCCGGGGTTACCCACAAGCCATCCGCATCTATTATGTTATCCGCCTCATCAGAAATTTTATCGTCAATTTTTTCTATCACCCCGTCGGCTATTAAAACATCTTTTATTTTATCCAAGCCCGTGCTCGGATTTATCACTCGCCCGCCCTTAAGCAATAATTTCATATCCTCAAATCCCTTCCTAAACTTTGGAACAATTATATTCAGTTTAAAATGCCTTGTTTTGAAGCTACTATTATCTCCAACAGTTTAAAAGCTCCACGTCTATCCTGTCTCCTGTTTTATAGGGCCCTGCCCCTGCCGGGACATAAAATAAAGAATTTGTCTTCGATAAACTGAGTAATATTCCTAAACTATATTTATCCGAAAATTCTGTGAAGAAACTCCCATTTTTATAATAAGTTTTAGCCCTCACTATTCTATCTTGCTCACTAATTTTTGTAAATTCATCCTTTAAGATGGATTTTACCTTGATAAATTCATATTTAGTCTCACCACTTAACCTGAGTATGGTGGGCCTTACAAATTTTTCGAATGTAATATATGCAGCTGCGGGATTTCCGGACAAGCCAAACAACAATTTATCCCTATACCTTGCAACGACTATGGGAGATCCGGGCTTCATATTTACTCTCCAAAATAAAATCTCTCCCCCGACTTCCCTAAAGGCATCTTTTACTACATCTGCATCCCCAACAGAAACCCCACCGGTAGTGATGACCATATCTCCCCATTGTAATGCTATATCTAATTCTTTTTTTATGAATGATATATTATCGCCACATATACCGAATATTTTCATTTCACTGCCTATCTCTTTCACCTGAGCCCCGATGGTATAGACATTGCTGTTTCTTATTTTACCTTCTTGAAGAGGTTCGTCAATATTTATTAATTCATCCCCTGTTGACAAAATAGCAATCTTAGGCCTTTTATA
>CAYOGD010000203.1:0-2166 GCA_964403395.1 uncultured Alkaliphilus sp. | reverse complement strand
CAAGAGATATGAAAATAACGATTGCCAATACAATTCATCGGTTGCGAAGGAATTCGGCGACAGTAGAAGCGCAGCAGGTGATTGACGGCAGGATTGGAGGTACCGTATGGCAACCTTATCAGCACCGGCACGTTCGAAAGCAGCACCATATAAACGGTGGTACCGGCTTGATAACGCCGGCAAGCTTTACCCGGCGATCAGTACGTCTAAATGGAATTCGGTTTTTAGGATAACCGCCACTATGAAAACGCAAATTGACCCTGAAAAGTTACAAAAAGCTGCGGACCGTGTATTGCCCCGTTTCCCAACCATGACTGTTCAAATGCACACCGGTTTATTTTGGTACTACTTAGAAGAAAATCCGGGGCGGCTGATGGTTCAGCGTGATAAAGGGGTTATCTGCACTCCATTTCCATGGCGTGAACAGCATGCGTTTCTGCTGCGGATTCTATATACTCCGCGGCATATTTCCGTAGAATTCTTTCACGCGATTACCGATGGTACGGGCGGTATGGTGTTCCTCAAAACCCTGATTTCAGAATACCTCCGGTTGTGTGGTATGTCTATCCCGGCAGAAATGGGGGTTCTCGATTTGGGAGTTAAGCCACCGTCTGCCGAGGCGGAGGATGCATTCCAACGCATGCCGCTGCCACAGTCAAAAGGTAGGAGGATTAGCGGGAAGGCTTACCGTTTTCGAGGAAAGATGAAGAGCCCGAATACGGCGTGCATTATGACATTCAACATTCCTGTCCCCGTAATAAAGGAAAAAGCAAAATCAATCGGGATAACCATTACGGAGTATTTGACCGCGGCAATTCTCCATATCGGATATAAGAAACAAACGGAGGAGCATCCCCGTAAAATATTGCCTATACGCGTTTCCGTTCCGGTTAATATGAGGAGGTTCTTTCCAACCAAAAGCTTAAGGAATTGTACATGGTTTGTTACACCGGAAATTTCATCACCGTTTGAGGGCTGTACTTTCGAAGAAATTGCCCTAAAGGTACAACTATTCATGAAGCAGGCTTTACTCCCGGAAAATCTCTTTGCGGGAATTGCTCCAAATGTTGCTAATGAAAAAAATTTGTTGCTACGGTTAATGCCATTGCCATTAAAGGATCTGATCATTCGGATGGTATTTAAAGTCATGGTAAGCCGGGCGGTAACAACAACTCTGACAAATTTAGGGCAAATTGAAGCGCCGGCCGAACTGCTGTCGCAAGTGGATTACTTTGATGTGATAATGGGTCCATCGCTTGTTCCGGCTGCCAACTGTGCTATTGTGACAACAGGCGCAGTCATGCGTTTGACATTTACAAGCAATCATAAACATCCGGTACTGCCCTTAGAGCTTGAGCGATTGCTTATGGAACAGGGCATCCCGGTAAGGAAGGAAATCTATCAAGGTGGCAAGGGGACGCTTTGTTTGCCATCAAACGAAGAAGCTCAAGGGCAAAGTTTTTGCTTTCCTTTAAGAAGGTGATAAAATTTGAATTGTGACAAATGCGGTTTTTATTGTTACGAAGATGAGTATATTTGTCCTAATTGTGAATCATTTTTAAAAAGAGAATATCCTGTAGATGAATATGAAAAATTCACATTTATTCATAATAAGATTATTGAGTTTAATAAAAGGAAGAGAATAGTAAATCTATTGAAATCAAGAAAAATATTTTTTATTATAATATTCATTATACAAACAATATGGTCACTCTGGATTCATACCTTTGTAATTTATAGGTTCCCGGCCAGAACTAATTATGATATAGCCCGTTATTCCATAGTATTTGCTCTAACTTTATATATTATAATTTTAGGAAAGCCTGAACTCTTATCAAATAAAGAATATGCTGAAATCAGAGAACCAAAAGGCCTTATAAGGAAAGTAAAAACCAAAAAAAATATTTATCTCAGTATAATAGCGGTAATATTTGTTCTTAACCAGCTTATTTATTTCAAATGTTTAAAGGATTTATTCATAAAAGATATCATCGCAAGAAAAAGCATAAAACTGGAGAATTTCGGAATAGATAAATTAGAAAATATATTTACAGCAAGGTTTTTTATGCATAATTTAGGTATAGGGATATTATATGCAATTCATTCTATATTAAATATTACTAATGCTGATTATTTTATATTGACCAGAAAAGATTTATATAGGAA
>CAYOGD010000202.1:0-2192 GCA_964403395.1 uncultured Alkaliphilus sp. | reverse complement strand
TAAATAATTTTTCTACCGCCGTTTCCAAAGAATACATAATATTAGGCACTACCGAAGCTATTACAACATCTTCAATATCGCCGATATTTAAATTATTATATTGGAAAAACTGATAAACCAATATCCCATATTCATCGGAAGTTTTGTTCTTATCCGTCGAAATTCTCCAAAAGTCTATCAATTTTCTGCCCTCATAGACACCCAGCACAATATCGGTATTCCCCACATCAAGAACTAAAATCATATATTCACCTTCTTGATTAATCTATCTTGTAATTTTTTAATGCTTTCATCACTATGTAGACTATGATCGAAGAAATTATAACCTCTGCAGTACCATTTAATCCGGCAACACCCACAACTACCGCAAGGGGTAGATGGCCTCTCAAATAGATCATAGACAGCACCCCGATAGTATTGGTCAATGTACCCGTGATGGCTGCAACTACCGGGTATTTAAATATTTTATAAGAATAATAACTTATGACCCCTATAAAAAGCCTGGGTAATATAGATACCAGGGGATCTGCAAAAAAGGGAGTGCCGGTTCTTAAAAAACTGCTCACTCCGAATATCAATCCGACCATTGTACCTACCACCGGGCCTCCCAAAATGGCACCGATAATAACCGGTATGTGCATGGTGGTAGCTTCAATTCCTACAAAAAAGGGTATGGGGATATATCCGATTGGGGTCATGCTCAACGCCACCGAAAATGCACCTAACATACCTGTAATTGCTATTTTTTTTGTTGATACCTTCATGCCTTGAATCAATTCAAACACCTCCGTTCCAGCTCTTATAAGATGCCGGACAATTTATTATTTTATAGCTTTTTAGAACCGGTCCGACTCGAAATATGATGCCGGCTGTCCTATTATTAACATTTTAACAGTATGCAGTTTGCAATGCAATAGAAACCAATAAAATGACAGGGGGATGACAGGTTTTATATATATCCTTTTTCTCCCCTGATGGAAACCTCACCGGATGAAATCAGTTCCCTGCTACCATCCTCCGTTTCCACCAACAATAACCCGTCATCATTAATATCTACGGCCTTTACCATCCTAACAGATTTACCCTGTATAATTCTTATATTTTTTCCGAATATGGCGGAATAATTCCTGACGATGGATAGGGTCTCATTTAAATTTAAATTTTCCATGTAAGCGCCGTGCAAATTTTCAAATCTTTTCAGAATATCAACCAAAAGAATTTTTCTATCTATTTTTTTACTGCCTTCTATAAATAATGAAGAGGCATGTTCTTTTATCTCATCCGGAAAATCTTTCATATTTACATTTATACCGATGCCTATAACAATATAATTTATTTCGTTCAGTTCCCCTGCCATTTCCGTTAAAATACCGCACACTTTTTTCCCATTGACGACAATATCATTGGGCCATTTGATCAACGCATTTAATTTTGTTAGTTCCCTGATGGATTTGCATACCGCTGCTACCGCTATCTGTGTCATCTTTATACCTTCTCTAGGAGGGATATCAGGTTTTAAGACTATACTCATCCAAATACCTGTCCCCTCAGGAGAGAGCCATCCCCTCCCCCTTCTACCCCTTCCGGCAGTTTGCCTTTCAGCCAAAATAACAGTCCCGTCTTTCAGTCGATCAATCTCTTTTTTGGCATAGGCGTTGGTAGAATCGATGCTGTCAAAATAGATGATCTGTCTGCCCATAGCTCTTTCGGAAAGAATATTTTCTATTTCTCCCGGTAAAAGTTTGTCCTCCATCTCTAAAAGCCTGTAGCCTTTTCCGGGGGCGGTTTCTATTCTGTATCCCTCTTCTCTTAATATATTTATATGTTTCCATACTGCCGTACGGGAAACTCCTAAATCCGCAGCCAGTATCTCTCCGGATATATAGTCCTCTTTGTTTTTGTATAATTTTCCTAATATTCTGTTTCTCATGGTTTCACTCTCCAAAAAACTAAAGGGACAATCAACCTGTATAAAAATTGTCACCTTAAGCAAGACAAAAATCTGATTCGGGCGGACACATAGGTCCGCCCCTACCATCTAGAAGTCAGATATCAGTTTGCCGGTATGCCTGATCTTTTATAACCCAGGGGCCCGGCCTCCGATAGGCGGATATACAGGTCCGCCCCTACCACCTATAGGTCAGATATCAGTTTGCCGGTATACCTGATCTTTTATAACCCAGGGACCCGGA
>CAYOGD010000201.1:0-2248 GCA_964403395.1 uncultured Alkaliphilus sp. | reverse complement strand
CAGATTGAAGCACAACTTTTGATGAGACATTACCAAGGATTCTTGAAATAGTTGTCTGTCATCCTGAGACGGACAGAATAAGTTTGACCTACGAAGGATCTAATAGATTTATAAATATTGTTATTGTAGTCAAATTAGGAGATGGTACAATGAGATTAATTTTGCTTGGTCCCCCCGGGGCGGGCAAGGGAACACAAGCTGTATTCATCGCTGAAAAATATGGTATCCCTCACATTTCCACCGGGGATATATTCAGAGATAATGTTAAACAGGGTACCGAACTAGGCAAAAAAGCTAAGAGTTATATGGATAAGGGGCTTCTGGTTCCCGATGGGCTTGTGATGGATATCATGGAGGACCGCCTGAGACGGGATGACTGCGCCAACGGATTTTTACTGGACGGTTTCCCAAGGACTGTGGTACAGGCGGAAGCCCTGGATGGAGTATTAAAAAATATAGGCGTAAGCCTGGATAAAGTGATAAATATAGAGGCTGATAAAGATGTTCTGGTGGATAGAGCTGTCGGGAGGCGGATATGTAAAGAATGCGGGGCTACATTTCACATAAAGAGCAATCCGTCGACAAAAGGCGATATCTGTGATAGATGCGGCGGAAACCTTTATCAGAGAGATGATGATAACGAAGAGACAGTGGCGAAGCGTATAGAAGTTTACCTGGAAGAGACTGCCCCGTTGATAGAGTATTACGGTAAACAAAACAAACTTATTACCGTGAATGGTATCAAGGCGATAGATGAAGTTTTTAAGGATATTGTGGTTTCTTTAGGGAGCGGATTATAATGATATATATAAAATCTCGCAGGGAAATTGAACTGATGAGAGAAGCGGGGAGGATTGTAGCCCAGGCCCATGAACTTATCAAGGAAGCTATAGAGCCGGGGATTACAACTCAGGAATTAGACCGGATTGCTGAAAAACATATCTTAGAAAAGGATGCTATTCCTGCTTTTAAAGGATATGGGGGTTTTCCGGCTAATATATGTGCTTCTATCAATCATGAGGTGGTCCATGGTATACCCGGGCCGAGGAAATTAGAAGAAGGCGATATCATAAGCATAGATATAGGTTCAATCTATAAAGGCTATTATGGGGATGCCGCACAGACCCATGCTGTGGGGGAAATCAGCGAAGAAGCGCAGAAACTCATAGATGTGACCAGGGAAAGTTTTTACGAGGGGATAAAATTTGCAAAAGAAGGTTACAGATTATCGGATATATCCCATGCTATCCAAACCTATGTAGAAAAACACGGATTTTCGGTGGTCAGAAATTACGTTGGCCATGGAATAGGCACAAATATGCATGAGGATCCGCAGATTCCTAATTACGGGCCTCCGGGGAAGGGCCCCAGGTTGAAGGAAGGGATGGCACTGGCTATTGAACCCATGGTCAATATAGGAACCTACGATGTGAAGGTGCTTTCGGACGGTTGGACAGTGGTAACCCTGGATGGTGAATACTCGGCACATTATGAAAATACCATAGCAATTACAGAAGAAGAACCTGAGATTTTGACAAGGTTATAATCCGGACAGATGAGGTGATTGTATGGAACTGACTGATTTAGATATAGGGCAGATAGTAAAATCAAAAGCCGGAAGAGATAAGGGAAAATTTTTTGTTGTATTTGAAAAAATCGATGCTAAATATGTTCTGATTGTGGACGGTTCCCTGAGAAGGATTGACAGGCCCAAGAAAAAACAGGTTAAGCATCTGGCGAAGACAAATATTATCTCTAATGAAATTAGAGCAGCAATTTTAAATAATGAGAAAATCAGTAATGGATTTATACGTAGGGAATTTGAAAGATTAGGTTTAAAACCTTAATATCCGAAGGGAGGTTTGATTTATTAATGCCAAAGGAAGATGTAATTGAAATGGAAGGTGTTGTAAAGGAAGTATTGCCAAATGCGATGTTTATTGTGGAACTTGAAAATGGTCATGAAGTTTTGGGACATATATCTGGAAAATTGAGAATGAATTTTATAAGGATTTTATCCGGAGATAGGGTAACGGTAGAATTATCTCCATATGATTTAACACGCGGCAGAATAACATGGCGAAAGAAGTAGTTAGGGAGGGATAACAGTGAAGGTCAGGCCATCAGTTAAACCGATTTGTGAAAAATGTAAAGTTATCAAAAGAAATGGCAGAGTAGTAGTTATCTGTGAAAATCCTAAGCACAAACAAAAACAAGGTTAGTTAAACACGAGATTCTTCACTACGTT
>CAYOGD010000200.1:0-2252 GCA_964403395.1 uncultured Alkaliphilus sp. | reverse complement strand
ATATATTTTCCCTGAATAAGCTGTCTTCTCTCACATTTTTTATTATATGTTCCTGCGCATCATCTATTTTGTCTAATGGAATGTCATCCAACAATCCGGTGGTGACAGCCAACAGAACCCCTATCTGTTCCGTAACTTCCATGGGCGAATGTTGGGGTTGATTTAATACCTGCCTTATCCTGCGCCCTCTATCAAGTATTTTTTTAGTATTTTCATCTAGTCTGGTTCCGAAACTTATGAAGGACTCCAATTCTTCAAATTGGGAATATGTAAGCTTTAAAGCCCCGGTTATATTTTTATACGAAGCAACTTGCGCTTTGCCTCCTATTCTGGATACGGACATCCCTATTTGAACTGCCGGAAGATTTCCTTTTTGATATAATTTAGGCGAAAGATAAATTTGCCCATCGGTTATGGAAATAAGATTTGTAGGGATATAGGCGGATATATTTTCGGCCTGTGTCTCTATAATCGGCAGGGAAGTGATGCTTCCCCCGCCAAGTTCATCCTTCAAATGGGTGGACCTTTCAAGAAGCCTGGAGTGTATATAAAATATATCCCCGGGATAGGCCTCTCTTCCCGGCGGCCTTTCGAGTAAAAGGGAAAGTTCTCTATATGCTCTCGCATGTTTTGTCAGATCATCATAAACAATCAATACATCCCGGCCTTTTTCCATAAAATATTCACCTAAGGACGTAGCAGCATAGGGGGCTATATATGACAAACCCGGAGGGTCCTCGGAACCTGCGATCATGACTATGGTGTTTTTCATTGCACCATTTGATTTAAAGATATCGACAGTCTTTGATACTGATGTTATCTGCTGGCCGATTGCACAATATATGCATATGACACCGGTATCCTTTTGGTTGATTATGGTATCTATCGCAATGGTTGTTTTCCCGGTCTGCCTATCCCCTAATATGAGTTCTCTTTGGCCCCTGCCTATGGGCACGATGGAATCGATCACCTTGAGACCGGTCTGCAACGGTTCAAATACAGGAGCCCTTTCGATGATTGAAGGGGCTTCTCTTTCGATTGGAAAATATTTTTCCGAATTTACAGGTTCTCCTTCATCCAAAACTTCCCCCAGAGGATTTATAACCCTTCCTAAAAACCCGTCCGAAACAGGTATCTCAGCTACCCTATAGGTTCTTTTCACCTTATCCCCGGCCTTGAGGCCATAAAAATCCCCTAATAGTATGACCCCTATGTGATCTAAATCCAGATTGAACGCCAGACCCATAATCCCATTGGGGAACTCTATCAACTCCTCACTTTTAACCTTTTCAAGCCCTTTCACCTTTGCTATGCCGCTGTCTACAGATATTATATTTCCACTCTCATCTATGTCCAGCCGCCTTAAATCCCTCTGCAACGACCTGTCTATAGATTTATCTAAAAGAATAAATAGATCCTTCAGCATTATAAGCACTCCCATATCAATTTGCTTTTAAATTTTTAATTATATCCTTTTCTATCTTGTTTAAATAATTTTTGATATTAGTATGAATGGTGTACGACCCTAGATTCAATTCATAGCCTAAAATCAAATCCCCGTCTACCTTGTAATGTATTTTTTCTAAATTTTTTATTTGTTCTTTTAGGACATCCTCGATGATTTGCTTTTCATTCTGTGATAGGTCCCTGAAGGAATAGAGATTCAAGCGATTTTCTTCTGCAGAAATACCGGTATTCTGTATATCGCTATTTAAATCTTTTAAATTTCCCATAAAAGTATTAAATACCTCGTCCTCCAGTTCTTTCGAGGATATGGTGCTCAAAATATCGGAAGCTATCTTGACCGCACCCTGCCCTAAATTTTTCTTTAAGTTATCTATGAAATTTTCTTTTTCGTCCTCAACTTCTTGTAAATAGGCCATCCGTTTATTTTCGGCTTCCTTCTTAAAATCTTCTAAAAGATCATTTCCCTTTCTTTGAGCCTCCTGCCTTGCAGCATCTAAAATATCTCTCTTTTCACTACCCATATCCGCTATTTTTTTATTATATTCGATGATTAACTTTTCCGCATCCTCCATCTTTTTATCGGCTTCTGATTGTAATATCTGAATTTTTTCCTGTCTTTCCGCCATAGCCTTTAAAACAGGTTTATAAAGAAGCTTCTGAAGAATAAATAAAATTATAAAAAAGTTGATTATTTGGGCTGTTATTTCAAACCAATTGATTTCCATGATATTATTTTGTCACCAGATTCCAGAATGGATTAGCGAACAGTAAAATCATCGATATTA
>CAYOGD010000199.1:0-2285 GCA_964403395.1 uncultured Alkaliphilus sp. | reverse complement strand
GTCCCATCAATATCAAAAAATACTCCCTTGTTTTTCATTTCATCCCTTCTTCCCACATCACAATTTATCTATTAATTGATTTATTACGTAATAATATACCCATCCTGTAAATACTCAATCCATAACTAAATATATGTTGATTATCTTATCATATACTTCATATATAAGTAACCCCATAATCGGATAAAAATTTTCAACAGCAGGTTTTACAGATAATAAAAAAAGCAATCATGATTGCTTTTTTGTTGTTTGCATTATCAGATTCGATCTATTATTTTAATTAGGATGCATCTTGATTCAGATCGCTATACCGATGAACAAAACTGTAATTGCATATGTTTTTATTAAATATTTATATGGCAACCCAATGATTTAACCTAATATTTCGGTGACAGTGGCAAATTCATATCCCTGTTCTATGAGCCAATCTATCATAATAGGCAATGTATCCACCGTATTTTTTACTGCCTTTGTATTGCCGCTATTATGCATCAATATAATTCCACCCGGCTTCAGCTGTTGTTTTACATATTTCATCATCTGTTCACCCGATGTGCCGGCCCAGTCCCTGGTGTCCACCGACCAATTGACAATCTTATATCCCAGGGAATCGATCAATTGTTTATCCTGTGTTTTAACAGCCCCGTAAGGTGGCCTAAATATCGGTGTATGTTCACCAAATACATCTATCAACAATTCCTCTGTTTTTAATATTTCACTTTCTTTTGATCTTTTTGATATTTTAGGCATGTATTTGTGGCTCCAACTGTGATTGCCTATCTCATGGCCCCTAACATGAATATCCTTCAAAACATCCATATTTCTTGCAGCATTTTGTCCTATCACAAAAAAAGTAGCTCTTATATTGTACTCATCCAATATATCCAAAATTTGTGGCGTAAGTTCAGATTCCGGGCCATCATCGAAAGTGAGGGCAACCAATTTTTCGGCCCCGTCCCCAGAATAATGAATTTTTACATTGCCGGAATCCGTTTTTTCTTCCGGTTCTGCCTCAATTACATTGTTTTCCTCATTATCATTGATACTCTCGTTGTCTTCGCCTTCCACAATTTCCTCATCTTTATCCTCATCGGAATCTATTATACCTTCTTCATTTTCATTATTATCAATATGTTCTACACTTTGAACCGGAACATCTTGGATATCTCTTTCATCATTATCGGAATCTGTCGAAAGATCTGAGGCCCCGACCATTGTACAGCCCGAAATTACAAATATACCTAGTATAGCTACTAGAAAGATGTTAAATATATGCTTTTTCATTTCAGTCTTTCTCCTCACCTTGTGTAATGTTCGATGATAACTCTTATCACCAGTATACTGAAATATTTGTCGAAATACATTACAAAACCGTAACAATATAAATTGAAATTTTATCCGAGGAAATTTTAATTATACAAAATAAAATTATACTATTTCACAACTTTGATCTTATCTATTACGGCCAGAGCGATATTAGAAGAATGGTCCGCAATACGCTCTAAATTACTGATAATATCTACAAATACGATACCGGAACTGGGGATACACTGCCCGGCGCTCAACCTTCCTATATGATTTTCCCTCAAGGTTCTCTCCAGATAATCTGTGCGCCTCTCCATTTCAAGCACTTCCATAGCCAATTCCCCGTCTATGGTCTCAAGAGCAGCTAAAGCATCTATGTATGATCTCAAAACCAATTCCGTCATCTGTCCTAACTCTTCTATTGCCACATCCGAAAAAATCAACTGGTTATCGATCAATTCTTGCGCCAATTCCACTAAGTTTTCGGCATGATCCCCCACCCTTTCTATATCATTGATTGTATTAAAGAGCCCATCCACGGTTTCCCTATTTTCAGTAGAAATATTGGTATTGGATAATTTTATAAGATAGATCGAAATCTCCTTCTCCATCTCATTGATCACCTTTTCTATGCGCAATGTATCATCAATTTTCTCTTGTTCCTTATCAAAGATTGCATCTATAGCATTTTCTAAGGATAATCTCGCCATATTACCCATGTGAAGGGTCTCCCTTATAGCGCTGGCTAATGCTATGGGAGGTGTTCCCAACATACGATCATCGATATATTTAATACCTTCGGTCTTCTCCTCTTCTCCTGAAATAAATTTATCGGTCAAATAAACAAAGGTGTTAAAAAAAGGTAACATGATGATTGTGTTTGTGATGTTAAATATGGTATGAGCATTGGCAATTTGCCTTGTAACAGCACGGGCAGTGGTTCCCGGATTTATCATTGTTATGATTTGATACAACGGTTT
>CAYOGD010000198.1:0-2314 GCA_964403395.1 uncultured Alkaliphilus sp. | reverse complement strand
TCCGGTAGTAAAAATCGCCGGACGGCTTTATAATTAACTGTATTATTATAATTTAATAACTTGGATGAATCTATCGACGAAATTGCGCAGGCTTTGTAATTAACTGTACTATTATAATTTATCACTGCAGCCCAGGACATTTTTAATCTTATGCCGTACCATCTCTTTGATGGCCGTTCTGCCGGGGCCCAGATATTTTCTGGGATCGAAATTATCCGGATTTTCAAACAGATGTTTTCTTATTGCCGCCGTCATAGCAAGGCGCAGGTCCGTATCTATGTTTACCTTGCATACTCCCAATTGTGTGGCCTGCTGAATCATTTCCTCCGGAACACCCTGTGCACCTGCGATTTTACCGCCATACTGATTGCATAAATCTACAAACTCAGGTAATACGGTGGATGCCCCGTGCAAGACCAATGGGAACTTAGGCAACAATTTTTGAATTCGTTCCAATCTTTCAAAGTCCAGCTCAGGTTTTCCTTTAAACTTAAAGGCACCGTGGCTTGTACCGATAGCGATGGCCAATGAGTCGACCTTAGTTCTCTCAACAAATTCCGCAGCTTGTTCGGGAATGGTGAAAGTTGCATCCTTTTCGCTCACGCTCACGGCATCTTCTATACCGGCCAGCCTTCCAAGTTCTGCCTCAACCACAACTCCTTTACTATGTGCATACTCTACGACACGTTTGGTAATCTCAATGTTTTCTTCAAAAGGCCGATGGGAAGCATCAATCATAACGGAGGTGAAACCGTCATCCACGCATTGTTTACAGATTTCGAAATCTTCACCGTGGTCCAGATGCAATACTATGGGCAGGTCAGAATCCTCAATCGCAGCTTCTACTAATTTTCTCAGATAAATTGGATTGGCGTATTTTCTGGCACCTGCGGATACCTGGAGAATTAGCGGAGCCCTTTCCTCCTTAGCCGCCTCGACAATCCCCTGAATTATTTCCATGTTATTGACGTTAAAGGCACCGATGGCATATTTGCCTTCATATGCTTTTTCAAAAAGCCCTGTGCTTGTAATTAATGGCATATTGATTCCTCCTATATATAAAATTTATTGCAATAATATGTATATTTTATTTTATCCTATCATATGAACTATACACCGTCAATTTTTGAAGTCGGGTTACTTTATTTTTCAATATATTTTATATCCTTGGGGCAATGATTTAAAATATACTCTTTTATAGATTGAAAATTTTCATCGCTTACATAAATTTGATTTCGGGTAAGGGTTTCGTTTAGATATATTGTATTTCTCCTGCTATTAACCTTCATAGATTTAACCCTTTCAAAACTTGTATAGAGATTTTTTCTGGAGGCAGCTAAAATTCCGGCACCTCCGGCGGCTATACTTCCCGATGCAGCCCCTAATAATGTGGTGAGGAACCCCATAGCTTGGGCCTTTTTAAATTGTTTGTCTAACTGAATATGGTTTATTCCCTTATTGTCCATTTTAAACAATACATAATATTTGCCGCCATATATTAAGGCTATAAGCGGATAAGCAAGAGCCAGCAATGCCGCCATCAAAACGGCACCACCGCCCATGATAAGTATAAATATTCTGAAAGCCGGTGCTATGCCTTCTTCCGCCAGTGTTAAGAAAAACATCAGTAAACCCGGAACCAATGTGGCTAACAATAATAATTTATAAGTAGTGATGAGTACAGCAGGGTTTTTCCAAAAAGAAAATGCATACATCCAATGGTAGCCCCCTGCGCTGTCCTGTATAATCTCTTCGTCGGTTTCCGTTCCGATTTCGTAATCATTGGAAATCACAGCATCATTCTCATAATTTTCGTGCGCATCGGAAGGAGTAGTATCACTTTCATAATTTTCGTGTGCATCGGTAGAAACAGCAGTATTTTCATAATTTTCATGATCATCGGAAGGCACGACACTATTCCCACAATATCTGCAAAATTTGCTGTCATCGGGTATTTCTTTACCGCATTTTTCGCAAAACATAATTTTTACCTCCTATAGATTAATATTATTTCATTGGATTGCTACAGCTTTTGAGTATAAGTATCTGTAGTAAAATAGTTCATAAGGCATTTCTTCCTTTTTATTTGGTGGATTATTTGTTGATACTATAATTTTACTACAAAAAGGGCGGAAATGTCTTGTGTTTTATGCATTTTGTATAATCTGTTGATAAGCAAAATCTAAATTTTAGGTTCTGTAGACAAATTTATGGAAATTCAAGAATTTAATTGTGGTGGCATGGGGACGCTTTTGGCATGGGGACGCTTGTGCGCCAAGAAGGCGCATGTTTTAAATAAAGAGCATGCAGCCAT
>CAYOGD010000197.1:0-2377 GCA_964403395.1 uncultured Alkaliphilus sp. | reverse complement strand
GATACATACTCGCTTCTATAAGCGGGTTTTTTTATAATAATCTTGTTAAAAAACATACCAAGGAAGGGATTCATCATAAATGAAGGAAAATAAAAGTATAATGGAAGATAATAAAAGAAGTGTTCCAAAAATCGTATCTATATTTACCTTAGGCTGTAAGGTTAATCAATATGAGACACAGGCCATAAGAGAACTTTTTGAAAAAAGAGGATATAATGTTACACTCGATAAAGGGATAGCGGATATTTATATTATCAATACATGTACCGTAACTAATATCGGAGATAAAAAATCCAGGCAATTTATACGAAGAGCCAAAAGAAACAATCCGGATGCAATCATAGTGGTGGTAGGTTGTTATGCTCAAATGTCCCCGCAAGAGGTTTTATCTATTGACGGAGTCAATATTATCATAGGAACAAATGACAGAGGGAGAATAGTAGATATTGTTGAAAAGTGCAAACCTGATGAAAAAATTGACTTAGTAGACGATATTATGAAAGTCAAACAATTTGAAGAGATGTCCGTTGAAAACATAACAGGCAGGACCAGGGCATTTTTAAAAATACAAGAGGGCTGTAATCAATATTGCTCATATTGCATAATTCCATACGCCAGAGGTCCCATCAGAAGCCGCAATAAATCGGAAATTATAAATGAAATAAAAAATTTAGTTGATAAGGGATTTAAAGAAGTAGTGCTAACCGGTATTCATGTTGCCTCTTATGGCAGAGATTTAAATTCAGGCGAAACACTCATAGATATACTCAAGGAGGTAAACAGCATAGAAGGTTTAAAGAGGATAAGGTTGAGCTCCTTAGAACCGACTATATTTACAGATGAGTTTTTGTGGGAGCTTTCTCAGCTCAACAAAATATGTCACCATTTTCATCTTTCGTTGCAAAGCGGTTGTAATTCTGTATTAAAAAGAATGAATAGGAAATATACGGTGGAACAGTATAGAGATATTGTAAATAAAATTAGGAGGGTCTACCCCAAAATAGCACTGACTACGGATATCATAGTTGGATTTCCCGGGGAGACGGAAGAAGAATTTAATATTACGTATGATTTCGTAAAGGAAATAAGTTTTAGTGAGATTCATGTATTTAAATATTCACCTAGAAAGGGGACCCCGGCGGCGGGGTACAAGAATCAGATAGATGGTTTGACAAAACATCATCGCAGTGAAAGATTGATCGAATTAGGAAAACAGCTCAAAAAAGACTATTATATTATGTTTATAGGGGAAAATAAGGAAGTCCTGTTTGAAATGTTATCAGGAAAGGTTACGGGTTATATAGAAGGGTATACTGATAATTACTTAAAAGTTTCGGCTCCTTTGGATGACATCGGAGAAGGTGAATTAGCAATGGTCAGCCTTAAAGAGTTGAAACAAAATTATATTTTAGCGGAAAAGATATTTTAATAAAAAAGGAATTTATGCTTTTATGTTGAATAAATATATTAGGCATAGGGTATACAGACTATAGTAAGGAGGTGTAAATTTTGGCAGACTGCATTTTTTGCAATATAATAGAGGGGAGGATCCCATCCGCTTTAGTTTATGAAAGTGAACACGTGATAGCCTTTGAGGATATCAACCCACAAGCACCAACACACCTGCTTATTGTGCCCAAAAAACATATTCCGACTACTATGGATATAACGGAAGAGGATATGAAAAGTATAATTCCCGAAGTTTTTGTAGCTATAGGGCGATTAGCTGAAGAGTTTAATTTGGAGCAAGACGGTTTTAGAGTTGTAAATAATTGTGGTAAAAATGGTGGACAAACAGTGGATCATTTACACTTTCATCTTTTAGGTGATAGGCAACTTACTTGGCCTCCAGGCTAAAAGTTTTATTATTGCATTAGTGGAAATTTTGATGTATAATAACTGAGTATTGTTAAATCCCACTTGCAATATAGCTAATATGTTGCTATAGACAGAGCACAGCATTTGCTAGCGGAGGGAGGGAAAGTAAGATGTCTGAGGTAAAAATAAAAGACAATGAGTCATTAGATAATGCTTTACGTAGGTTTAAAAGACAGTGTGCTAAATCCGGTATATTATCGGAGGTAAGAAAGAGAGAGCATTATGAAAAACCCAGTGTGAAGCGTAAGAAAAAGGCCGAAGCGGCGCGAAGAAATAGGAATAGATTCTAGTTATTATACTAGGACTGATTAAAGTAAAACAGCAAACCCGGATCAATCCGGGTTTACTTGATATATAAAAAAATACCAATATAGGAAATGTCCTATCTGTGATATAATTATATTAGATATACTAACCCAGGTCTCTAAACATCGGGTTTTTTGTTTATTTTTCATAAATGTAATTTAAATTACGGCAAAAGGGAATATATATATAAAAG
>CAYOGD010000196.1:0-2383 GCA_964403395.1 uncultured Alkaliphilus sp. | reverse complement strand
TATATCGATTTATGAAATATCTATATGTATTTTTTGTATTTAGTGATAAACTAATCATACAAAGGGGTATTATCAATACGAGCCGGGCTATAAATAAATACCTGAAACGGCTCTGAGCGGACACTCGTAATCATATTATCAAGTACAAGCCAGGCTATAAATAGATACCTGAAATAGCCCTGATCAGGCACTTACAATCGTATTATCGGTACGGTCCGGGACATAAACAAATACCTGAAACAGCTTTGGTAAGACACTTGTAATCGTGTACGAACCAAGCTATAAATAAATACCTGAAATAGCCCTGATCGGGCGCTTGCAATCGTGTACGAGCCGGGCTATAAATAGATACCTGAAATAGCCCTGATCGGGCGCTTACAATCGTATTATCGGTACGAGCCGGGACATAAATATATTTAAGGAGGTGATTTTATGAGCATTTCCGAAAAAAAACCGAAAGAAATAGCAAAAGATTATTTTTTGTATAATGGTGACATTCTACCCAGTGAAGAGTTTGATATTGAAAAAACAACCGTATATCCGTCGGTTTATGAGGTCATAAGAGTGATAGACAGTGTACCGCTTTTTTTTGAAGAACATATAAACCGCCTATGGAGTTCCGTAAAACTCCTCGGTTATAAGCAGCCCTACGAGGATGCAGTCATAAGAGAACATATTTTAAAACTGTTAGAATTAAACAAATGCTATAACTATAATGTAAAAATAGTGATCAATACCCTTGATTCTGAAAACCCAAATCTATTTGTATATTATGTTGTTTCTAACTATCCGGCGGTTGAACTGTATGAAAAGGGAATACATACCATACTCTATGAAGCGGAGAGAGATAATCCCAATGTAAAGGTGATAGTAGCAGACTTCAGAGATAAGATAAATAAAAGCATCGAGAATGCCGGCGCCTATGAGGCATTGCTTGTAAATGACAGAGGAGAAATAACAGAGGGCAGCAGATCCAATGTATTCTTTGTAAAGGATGATGTTTTTTATACGGCCCCGGCCAAGGATGTATTGGTGGGAATCACAAGGAGCCGGATAATACAACTCTGTCTGAAACTTGGGTATGATATTATGGAACAACCGGTAAGTGTGGATTTTCTAAAAGATATAGACGGCCTGTTCTTAACCGGAACATCGCCGAAGGTTCTCCCTATAGCAAGCATAGATGAACGTAAGTATAATTCCGCCGGAAACAGCGCCATCAGAGCAATCCATGATGCCTACAATAAATTGATAGATGATTATATCGATAAAAATAAATCATAGAATGCAGGCAGTATACAATTCTCAACATATGAACCATGGGGTCAGGTACAGTGGTACATTTGTGGGATTTATCGTATAAGATTTGATGTATGGGATTTGCTGTGTAAGATATTTTAAATCTTTGGACTTTTCTGTTTAAAGACCGCACCCTTCGGGGTATATACGTATTGAAAAATAATTAGGAAAATTTCATATCTTATAGATACTGTGTTATCAATAAATGACAGCTTTCAGAAGCATTATTTTTTGAGAAGTTTGAGGTTTGCGATTTAAGATCTTTTATGAATATTGATAATGAAATTTCCTCAATTATATATAATATATGCTAAAGAAGCATTTAATGACTTAATAGGAGGTGTTTATGTGACGAAAAAAATTGAGGCAGGGTGTTCCAGGCCTGAATTAGCAAAAAAAACGAAACAAGAAGTTGATGAAATATCAAGTATCGTTCTAAAGGAGGAAAAACAAAAAATGATAAAAGTAGGTAACCCGGCACCGGAATTTACGGCACCGGCATTTTATGATGGGGAATTTACCCGTGTAAGTTTAGAAGATTATAAAGGCAAATGGGTATTACTATGTTTCTACCCCGGAGACTTTACCTTCGTGTGAGCTACCGAAGTTTCAGCAGTTGCTGCAAAGTATCCGGAATTGAAAGAATTAGATGTACAGGTTTTATCCATGAGTGTGGATTCGATATTTGTACATAAAGTATGGAATGATACCGAATTATCTAAAATGATTGGAGGGGATATTCCATTCCCCATGTTATCGGACCAGGATGGAAGTATAGGTAAATTATATGGAATTTATGATGAGGACAGTGGAACAGAGACCAGGGGCAGATTTATAATCGATCCGGATGGAATCGTCCAAGGATTTGAAGTACTCGCACCTCCGGTAGGAAGAAATGTATCCGAAACCGTAAGACAAGTAAAAGCTTTCCAACTTGTAAGAAAATCAAAGGGCACGGAAGTGACACCGGCAGGCTGGAAACCCGGTAAAGCAACATTAAAACCCAGGACAGAACTTGTGGGTAATGTGTGGAAAGAATGGAAAGTAAGCCAAGCTTTTGACGAATAATATACAGTATTTTCCG
>CAYOGD010000195.1:0-2400 GCA_964403395.1 uncultured Alkaliphilus sp. | reverse complement strand
AAACAGATAATCTATAATAAACAGAGACCGTAATAGACAAAACAGATAATTTATAATAGACAGAGAAGGTGTGCTGAAGTTTTATCGGCAGCCTTCTTATTTTGATGTTATCTCTATCTTTTATCTGTTTGATTCGCAATTTTTATCCCTATTTATTTTAAACGATGTTTTAAGTGGAAAAAATGATATATATATGGCAGAATATAATGGTAGGTCCTATATTTTCAAAACGGATAGAATTATTATGAAAAGAGTCAAAAGAGAAATTGATATAAAATAAAATAATATAAATATAATAGTATAGAGTAAAGGGTTGTGATCATAGTATGGAAAAAAACCTATCTAATCTACCTATAGGAGTTTTTGATTCCGGAGTGGGCGGTATCAGTGTTCTGGCGGATTTAGTATATCAACTGCCCGACGAACAATATGTATATTTCGGAGATTCCTGCAATGCACCTTATGGTATAAGAAGCAATGAGGAAGTAAAACAATTATCTCTGAATGCGGTTGATTATCTATTAAATTTTAAAATCAAGGCTTTGGTAGTTGCCTGCAACACTGCCACCAGCGTGGTGATAAATGAATTGAGAAATAGGTTAAATATTCCGGTTATAGGTATGGAACCCGCCTTAAAACCGGGAATTAAACTGAATAAACAGGGGAAAGTGGCCGTAATGGCAACAGATGTTACTCTCAGGGAGAAAAAATTTAATGATCTGATACAGAAATTGAAATATGCGACGAATGTTATCAAGATGCCTTGTTTGGGATTGGTAGAAATAATTGAAAAGGAAGGAAAACACTCCGACAAAATAAAAAGTTATATCCAGGATATATTTTTACCATACAACATAGATGAAATAGGGGTGATCGTTTTAGGCTGTACTCATTATATATTTATTAAAGATATCATTGCGGATATAGTCGGTGAAAATATAGATATAGTAGACGGCAATTTAGGCACGGTGAGGCATGTAAAAAATTTGCTTCAGGCTGATAATAAATTAATTTCAAGCGAAACCGGGGGTTGCAAAGAAACTAAAATTAAATTAATAAATTCCGGCAAAAATAGTGATATGCTCGAACTCAGTAAAAAATTGTTGGAAGAAAGATTAAATGGCCTAAACTGGTGTGGGAACATTAAATATATTTAAATATGATATTAAAAATAAATCCGATTACTATAATCAAGGGCGAACGATGAAGAATTTGGTAGAAATGCTTGGAAAAAGGTCTAATACGGGTCAAAGGCGACATTGAAAATAATAGTCATAATAGTGTAATATATACAATATATAGTATAGTAGGAAAATAAAGCACAACAGGAGGGGGACTAATGGCTGTTTCTAAGATTCAGAAAAGGAATGGAGAGATTGTCAACTTTGACGGCAGTAAAATCAAAGATGCCATATTCGCTGCAGCAAAATCTGTGGGGGGGAGCAATGAGGTCAGGGCAATGGAATTGTCCAAAATTGTGACAGAAATAATAAATGAAACTTATGGTGTAGGAATTCCATCGGTAGAGGATATACAGGATATTGTGGAAAAAGTACTGATAGAAGAAGGACATGCTAAAACCGCAAAATCCTATATATTGTATCGGAAAAAACATGAAGAGATAAGAGAAGTCAGAAATCTATTTATGGATGCGGAAAGAATGGTAGAGGAATATGTGAATTTAGAGGATTGGAGAATAAATGAAAACTCCAATATGGGTTTTTCCTTACAGGGATTAAATAATCACATCGTCGAGAGCATCACGAAGAAATATTGGTTGACTAAAATATATAGCAAAGAGGCAAGGGATGCCCATATCAAAGGGGATTTACATATACACGATCTTGGATTGCTGGCACCTTACTGCTGTGGGTGGGATTTAGAGGATTTCCTAAGAAGAGGTTTTAAAGGGGCAAAAGGAAAAGTAGAATCGAAACCTCCGAAACATCTGGAATCCGCCTTAGGGCAATTGGTCAATCTATTATATACATTGCAGGGTGAAGCTGCGGGAGCCCAGGCAGTTTCGAGCATAGATACATATTTAGCGCCATTTATATATTATGATAATTTAAATTATTCCCAGGTAAAAAAGGCCATACAGCGTTTTGTATTTAATTTAAACGTGCCGACAAGGGTGGGATTTCAAACCCCATTTACCAATATTACATTGGATATAACACCCCATGTATTATTGAGAAAACAGCCTGTAATCATCGGCGGGAAATTGATGGACAAGACATACGGGGATTTCCAAAAAGAGATGGATATGTTTAATCTCTCTTTCTGTGAGGTGATGATGGAGGGAGACGGGGCGGGCAGGGCTTTCAGTTTTCCTATACCGACTATCAATGTTACCGATGATTTCCCATGGAATTCAAAGGTGATCAATTCGGTCATGGA
>CAYOGD010000194.1:0-2432 GCA_964403395.1 uncultured Alkaliphilus sp. | reverse complement strand
GGAGTTGGAAACTATGAGGCTCAATAAAAAAGAGGAACGCGGAGGTTTTTCCAAAGGGATTAAATTGTTGGAGGTGTTTTAGAATGCAGCCGGGCAGCTCGAGGCTTTCCGGGTCTGCGGTCATGGTGTTTATTTTTCTGAATCCGGGATTTGGGGGGATATTTTAATATCTTGGATTTTTGATAAGTTTTGTAGTGCTTCTCCCGTTACTCTATAGATTGTCCAGTCATCCATGGGTACTGCGCCCAGATTTTTGTAGAAATTGATTGCTGTTTCATTCCAATCAAGGCACCACCATTCAAATCTGCCACAACCTCGTTGGATTGCAAGTTTGGCCAGATAGGAAAGAAAAATTTTTCCTAACCCCATACCCCTCATGTTGGGCTTAACATATATGTCTTCCAGGTATAGACCCGGTTTTCCCAAAAATGTTGAGTAATTATGAAAGAACAGTGCAAAGCCGACAGGTTCATTTTCATATTCTCCGATGATCACTTCCGCATATTTTTTAACAAAAAGGGAATCTATGAGGCCTTCTTCAGTGGCTGTCACCTCATCTGATAATTTTTCATATTCGGCTAATTCTTTGATAAAATTCAGAATTATTTTTACATCATCTCTTTTTGCAAAGCGCAAACAAAATTTACAGTTATTAGTGCGAATTATTTCAGCCATAATCTGATCCCCCAATATCATTTTATCTCAAGGTTTAATTTTTATTTATCATTCTATCATTGATTCTAACAAAAGGATTTAAAAATATCCATCATTAATTAATGTTGCTGTGTATTTGTCACTGAACCGGCACAGCAGTAGAAGGGAAGGTATAGTTTATGAAAAAGATTAAAATTACTGTCATGAAAATGGCACATTATCAGGATTTGATAGATAAATATGAAAATCCGATAGAGCACGCCTGTGATATGAAAGTTGGGCAGGTGTTTATCGCCAACGGTTGGGAAAAGCCTATTGGGATGTGTAACAGTGCATGGGAAAGTATGTCCGCTTTTGTGATGGCTCTTGCTCACGGTGGGGAGGATTTTTATGACGGTTGGATGAAAAACAAAAAATCCGCTATGATCTCCTGCAATGACGGTTTTCGGCCGGTCAGTTTCTTGATTGAAGCGCTGGACGAGGAGGCTGAGCATTAAATCATATGTGGCCATTACTACGCCATTATGTATTAGGGGAACTCTGTTGGATATAGTGTATTTTTCCTGGACAGTTGGTCAACTTTTTTTAATATGTCGGGTATCCTGTATATGCCGTTTAGGTTCTTTACAAATTCCGCCGAATAATTCAAATCAATACCGATACTGCTGATATAAAGAGGTTTGCTGCTTTTCCCACGATATATTTCTACATAATTTTCGCAACCTCTAAAATATGTTTTTGCAACCCCGATTACAGGCAATTTTTTGTCGAGTGATTCAAACAGATGTGCCCCGAGGCCTTTTTTATCGTTTTTGAGCGTAACAAAACCATCTATAATGATTAAATCAATATCTTCCCTTATCTTTTCATAGACCCTGAGTATACATGGTAATTCTCTTCTATAGAATTCACCTGAAATATAGTCGGAAACAGGTTCTATGACTTGGCAGTATGTGGAGAGTATTTTTTCCGCAGGAACAGTTTCAAACACTATATAGCATGCCCTGGCCTGGTTTTTTTTATAATAAACATCAAAACAAGCGATTATTTGATTATTCATCGGCAATCACCTCATATGTGACAGACATTGCTCTTTCTATCTTTGAATATTATCAAGAGATCATGCAATTAGAACGAGTCTGGAAATAGTTCTTATTCTTTTATGAGTATCTTTGTAATTTCCGCTATGTATAATGTATGGAAATCAGATATGGGATAGCAGTCATCTATGATCCTTTTTTCAATAAAGGATTCAGGTTTGTAATCCTGCGCGAAAAGTTTTTTGCAGAATATAGCTCTAACTGCTTCTTTAAAATATGGGGTACCGTTATCATATATAACCGTAAGATTTGATTTTTTAATTTTGTCTTCATCCCTTCCGGAGGTTGTACCCAGATATCCGAGCATTTTCTTGCTATTGCCGTTAAAGAAGGTCAATGAGAAAGTGTCCGAACCGTCTACAAATTCTTTTGTATAACGTTGGGGACGTATGACCACATAGGCAACGTTCTTATGCCACATCACCCCCAGGCCTCCCCAGCCTGCGGTCATGGTGTTTATTTTCCCGTCTTTTTCAGCCGTAATAAGCATATGGTCTTTGCCTATGAGTTGAAATGGGTTTACATTAAATTCTTCAGGTTTTATTTCTATAAATTTGGACATTAAAAGTCTCCTTTCTGTAAAGTACAAAACAAAATTTACAGTTACCGGTGTGAATTATTTTGATTATAATCTAATTCCACAATATCATTCTATTCTAAGATTCAATTTTTATTTAT
>CAYOGD010000193.1:0-2440 GCA_964403395.1 uncultured Alkaliphilus sp. | reverse complement strand
CAGTACCGATATTTAATGATATAGATGCCTTTGTAAGACAGGATTCCAAACTATTAGTCCATGAGCCTGTATATACAATAAACCGGGATCTGAAAATCCCGGTTTACTCATCCACCGCTTTTATATGCTCATAGGGTTTTTCCCTCGTTAGGGGACTAATTTTAATATTATTGGAAAATTTTATATTAGAAATAATACCGTCTAATTCCATAAGTTCAAATAAGATTGTTCCATGTTCCACATATTGCTTAAAGGAATCTCGATCTCCAATAGCTTGAATTATATAGGGTTGTGCAATGGATATACCATTGATATTAATATGATTACCTGCCAGGGTTATTTCGGTACGCCCAACAATTCTATAATTATTGATAGAGAGCGCTTCGGCACCGAAGACTTTCAATTCATTTATCAAATTTATCAAATACCTTTTTCCCTCCACGATTTCTGCGATATTTGCTTCAATATTGCTTTCCAATACAATAATAATTCCCGGCCCTGAAACAGGTAAATATCCTGCTAAAAATTTATATTCGTCCACAGTTGATTTTAACTTTTTTAAAGAGACGCTCTCATCAGCACGCTCTTTTTCCAATTCCTCGACCCGATTTTTAAAATTAGCAATTTTTATTTTCATATCCTCGGTAGTTTTTTTTAACTCCGTCAATTCTTGGGCCTCTATTTCATTTTTATACAATATAGTAAAATCTCCACTGGTCATCGTATTCAATTGAACACCTATAATAACGCCGAATATACCACATACTATTATGATAGCGGCCAATCTATTGTATTTTTTCAATTTACCACTTCCCTCAACTTACCTTCATATGTTTTCCTATCTATTTTTGTACTAACCCCATTCTTTTCCGCACAAGAGTCATAGTATCTTCCGCAAGCATATAAGCTTTTTCTGCCCCTTTTTTATATACATTCTCTATAAAATCCGGATTATTCATATAATCCTCATAATTTTTTTTGAAGGGCCTTAAAAATTCTATAATAACCTCCGCCGTATCAATTTTAAATGCCCCATAGCCCTTGCCCTCATATTTTGATACCACTTCCTCTATGGATAAACCCGTAAGGCTGGAATATATGGTGATTAAATTTTTAATCCCCGGCTGTTCGTCTCTGTAAGCTATCATATTTTCACTATCCGTAACCGCTCTTTTCATCTTTTTCATGATGGTATCTTCAGAATCCATTAAAAATATTGTTGCATTGGCATTTACGTCGGATTTTGACATTTTCTTATCAGGCTCTTGGAGGCTCATAATTCTGGCCCCTATTTTCGGAACGTACATCTCCGGTACCGTAAAAGTTTCCCCATACAGATTATTAAATCGTGTCGCAATATCCCTGGTTAGCTCTAAATGTTGTTTTTGATCCTCCCCTACAGGTACCAGATCCGTCTTATATAGCAATATATCCGCCGCCATGAGCACCGGATAGGTGAATAATCCCGAGTTGACATTATCCTTATTTTCTTCCGATTTATCTTTAAATTGTGTCATTCTATTTAATTCCCCCACATATGTACCGCAACCCAAAATCCAACTCAGTTCCGCATGCTGTGGCAGATGTGATTGAAAAAAGATTATATTTTTTTCCGGATCCAAACCGCTGGCTAAATACTGTGCCAAAAATGACAATGATATTCCATGAAACTCTTTAGGATCTTGGCGTACTGTCAAAGAATGCAGATCTACGATACAATATAAACAATGATGTTCCTTTTCGAGAGCCTTCCAATTTTGCAATGCTCCTATATAATTTCCTAATGTCAAGCTCCCCGTCGGTTGTGCACCGCTGAATACTATTTTTTTTCTCTTCATTTACAGATTCCTCTCCCATTTATAACCTTTATATTAGTGTTCAACATTTTTTATATTTTAATTCCTCACCAACAACTATTATAACATAAAAAGAGAAGGTCCGGAAAATTCCAGACCTTCTTTTTTTATGTAATACTGTTTTATATTCTTTAGAATAATCCTATGATCTCTCCACTTGGAAGAACATCCATACTATTTGCTGCAGGAACTCTAGGTAATCCTGGCATTGTCATAACTTCTCCCGCATATGCTACCATGAATCCGGCACCCGCCGATAATTTGATATTGCTTATTGAAACATTATAATCTCTAGGTAGGCCCAGTTTCTTTGGATCATCAGATAAGGAGAGCTGAGTTTTTGCTATACAAACAGGTACCTTGTCTAATCCAAGATCCTCAAACTTCTTGATTTCTGCCAATGCAGCCTTAGAGAAATCAACTCCGTCCGCATTATACAATTTTGTTGCAATTGCGGTAATTTTGTCAACAATGCTGTCTTCAACATCGTAGAGGAATTTAAAGTCTGCAGGTTTCTCTTCTATAACTTCTACTACCTTCTTAGCTAAATCAATTCCACCGTCTCCACCTTTGCCCCATACTTC
>CAYOGD010000192.1:0-2459 GCA_964403395.1 uncultured Alkaliphilus sp. | reverse complement strand
GCTCGGTCAGAGTAATAAATAAATTCAGATGCTCATTCATTATCTTTGCCGCCAGAGAAGCAGCCTCATCCGGCATTATACTTCCGTCCGTAAACACCTCAATAATCAATCTGTCAAAGTCGGTTACCTGGCCGACTCTGGTATCTTCAACATAGTAGTTTACTTTTGTTACAGGAGTAAATATAGAATCCACGGGTATTACACCTATGGGCATCCCCGGTGTTTTGTTGTTTTCCGCCGGCACATACCCTCTCCCTTTGGATACATTTATCTCCATTGTTATCGCTCCATCTTCGTCCAAAGTAGCGATATGCATTTCCGGATTAAGAATCTCCACATCTGCATCTGCAATAATGTCCCCTGCCGTTATGATTCCCTCACCCCTTGCTTCAATGCGAATGGTTTTGGATTCTTCCCCATGCATACGAATAGATAAGCCTTTTAAATTGAGGATAATTTCCGCAATATCCTCCTTTATTCCCGGAATTGTAGAAAATTCATGTAACACCCCGTCAATTTTTACCGATGTTACAGCGGCCCCCGGTAAAGAAGACAGCATAATTCTTCTTAAAGAATTCCCCAAAGTAGTCCCGTAACCCCTTTCCAATGGCTCAACTGTAAATTTGCCATAGGTATTATCATCATTAATCTCTACTATTTCTACACTCGGTTTTTCCATTTCTATCATTTAATTAAAACCCTCCTTCAGTATTTTCTTTATTATATTGAGGGCAACTGATTCCGCGAAAAGTTATTATCTGGAATATAGCTCTACTATTAAGTTTTCTGCAATCGGTAAATCTATATCCTCTCTTGAAGGTAGAGAAAGAACTGTCCCCTCCAGTTTTTCCATATCGACCGTCAACCATTCCGGAACATTTCCTTTGAAGTTTTCTACTAAACTTCTGAATTTGTCCGATGATTTAGATCTTTCCTTTACACTGATAATATCTCCCGCACTCACTAGATATGAAGGAATATCAACTTTTTTACTGTTCACTCTGAAGTGTCCGTGAACTACTAATTGTCTTGCCTCTGCTCTTGAAGAAGCAAAACCTAATCTATATACAACATTATCCAAACGGGATTCCAATAATCTCAGGAGATTTTCGCCTGTGATACCCGTCTGTTTATCGGCAATTTCAAAATATTTTCTAAATTGAGATTCCAATACACCATAGAATCTCTTTGCTTTTTGTTTTTCTCTCAACTGAATTCCATAGTTGGAAAGTTTTCTCCTGCTGGTACCGTGCTGTCCCGGAGCATATGCTCTCTTGGTAATCGCACATTTATCCGTATAGCATCTATCACCTTTAAGATATAATTTCATGCCTTCTCTACGACATAATCTACACACTGAACCTGTATATCTTGCCATCTGTTTACACCTCCTAATCTCTTTAAACTCTCCTGCGCTTCGGCGGCCTGCAACCGTTATGCGGGATTGGCGTTACATCTTTGATAAGACTAACTTCAAGCCCTGCAGCTTGTAAAGAACGAATCGCGGCTTCTCTTCCCGCACCGGGCCCTTTAACATAAACCTCTATAATTTTCAATCCCTGCTCCATTGCAGCTTTGGCAGCAGCTTCCGCGGCCATCTGAGCAGCAAAAGGAGTTGATTTTCTAGAACCTTTAAATCCTAACTGCCCTGCGCTGGACCAAGCAATCACATTCCCCTGCATATCCGTCAAGGTGATGATTGAATTATTAAATGTTGACTGAATATGAGCCCGGCCGCGCTCTATATTTTTACGTGCTTTTCTGCGAGCACGAGTACCTCTTTTTTTGGCTACTCTTGCCATTATCCTACACCTCCCCTATATTTAAATCTAACCCTTTTTCTTGCGAGTGATAATTCTCTTCGGACCTTTTCTTGTACGGGCATTAGTCTTTGTGTTTTGACCTCTTACGGGCAATCCTCTGACATGCCTTATTCCTCTATAGCATCTGATCTCTCTCAATCTTTTGAGATTTAAAGCTACCTCTCTCCTTAAATCCCCCTCGACATGATGCGTATCTATAATTTTTCTTAAATTATTTACCTCTTCTTCTGTTAAATCCCTCACCCTTGTGTCGGGATCAATACCTGCCACAGCTAATATCTTATTTGATGTGCTTCTGCCGATACCGAATATATATGTTAAACCAATCTCAACTCTTTTATCTCTCGGCAGGTCAACACCGGCTATTCTTGCCATATTAGTCTACACCTCCTAATTCTATTGTTTCAAATACTTATATTATGTTCGTCTAATTGTCCACATTAAATTAAAATTTATTTTTAATAAACCAGCCCGGAAATCAGTAAATAACTGATGCAGCCGCTCCCTTGGGCTATTAACATAGATCCTTCGTAAGTACCATTTATCCTGTACGTCTCAGGATGACAGACTATGCCATTCCAAACGTAGTGAAGAATCTCGTGTTTAACTAACCTTGTTTTTGTTTGTGCTTAGGAT
>CAYOGD010000191.1:0-2529 GCA_964403395.1 uncultured Alkaliphilus sp. | reverse complement strand
AAAATCTTTTTCCTTTAATAGCAGATGATCGTATTTTGCTTTCAGTTTAAAGAACTCTGCTTTTTTCTTGTTTAAGGCGGCTTCAAATTCGGACTTCGAATCCTCTAATTTATGAGAAATACTACTTTTGGTTTCAATAGCAGCCGTTATTCCTCTATGTATACTTTTGCCGATATCCTCCGTATATAATTTCAATTTTTCTTCAAATTCATTAAGCAGGTGTAAATGTGTGCTGATTCTCTTGATAGCCAGTATTGTTGTAACAAAATCAGCCACAAGATACGTAAGCAACAGAGCCAGCAGTATATTGCCGATTTTATTGTTAAAAATGGACACAAATTTATTGATTAGGGGCTGGACTATTTTCAACATAAATACGCCTGCAAGCCCCCATGCAGTGGAAAAATATAAAGAGACATAACCTTTTATATTATAGGGCTCCCCGGAATAATCCCACCATTTTTTGTTAAATATTTTTTCCAACACAAATCCCGTGAAAAATTCCAGAGCAGATGTGAGCAAAAATGTACCTATAAACAATAATATAAAATTATTCGCAAGGGGATCTAGGAAAAAAATTATCATAATCATACCAAAACCATAAATTGGGCATATAGGACCATTTAAAAAACCCCTGTTAACGAATTTGCCGGATATTTTTGTATGAAATGCAACTTCCACACCCCAACCCATAAAAGAATAAATAAGAAAAAACCATAAGTATGCTATAAGTGAATGTTCCATAGAATCCCTCCGAAAACTTAGGTTATAATTTAATGCACAAAAAAATCTCGCATTTACGCCCAACAGGTGGCAAGGGGACGCTTTGTTTGCCATCTTTATTTCACATTTTCTAATATACCCCTCCCGATATTAAGCACCCTCGATAACTGACGATTGCTTGCTCCGGTCTCAGTTTTAATTGCTTTAAGAATTTCATCCCTTACTTGCCTATCTGAATTATGTATTTTATTTATATCTATAAGTTCAGCGATATATTCCTTTAGCTCATCATCTTTCCATCTTTTGATGGGATTATAATCTAGACATTCATCATCATTCTCTTCTTCCATAAATTCAATAAATCCTTCTAAATCCTTAAAGTAGTCAAATACAAATTCTTTATCAACTATTAAATTATCCTTTGAAAAATATTCATGATAGCTACTCCATCTATACTGCTTTATATCCTGTACCATCCCTGCTTTCAGAGGGTTTTGATGTATATAACGTAAAACTGTCAGAAAATATTTATCAGTCTCGACCACTTCACTCTTAAATCTATTTTGAAAAAGGTGTCCGGTCCTGCCGTTTTTAATATTATGATATTGAGCATAACCAACTGCTATCCTTTTAACAATATCACCTATTGGTATTTCTGTTTTCAGCAAGAGATGAACATGATTAGTCATTAAACAATAAGCATATATAACAAATTCAATTTTATCTTGAGCCTTTTTTAAATATTTAAGAAATGTCAAATATTCTTCTTCATCAAGAAAGATATTCCTTTTATCTATACCTCTCAACATTATGTGGTATATGCCGGTTTTACTTTTTTCCCGTGCCGCCCTAGCCAAAATTATCACCCCTTCATTGTAGATAAATAAATTGGTAAGATACTTCCAACATATTTATCTTTCCATTATTCTACATTAAATGTCTTTTTCCTGTTTTTTGGACATATTTTTTGGCAGGGGGACGCTTTGTTTGCCACCTGATTTTAACGCCCTATTGTTACCCTATTTTAAAGTGTTAAAGTCGGGAAAAGGAAAAACCGGCCTCAAGGGTCGATTCTTCTAATTTGGCTTTTAATGATGGGTCAAAGGATCTATACCAACAAAACAAAGGATGGCAAACAAAGCGTCCCCTTGCCATTCTTTCCTTGTTAGCTGGCAAACAAAGCGTCCCCTTGCCAGGTTAAGCGTCCCCCCGCCACTTGCCATATCAAAGTTAGCTGGCAAACAAAGCGTCCCCTTGCCATGGCTGGCAAACAAAGCGTCCCCTTGCCACCAACAAAACAAAGGATGGCAAACAAAGCGTCCCCTTGCCACCCCTTGCCACCTGCAAATCAACAGGAATTATAGTATAATGGTTTTGATAATCAATCATGTATAAGAATTAATAATTGCTCATTTGGGGAAACATATATTACAAATTGAAACCATACCGGCGAGCCTACCGGCATTATATTAGCAAGTTTAGCGTAGGCGCATGTGGCGCGAACGCATACGAAAAATTGTTTATCAGCGTTATATCAGCAGGCCTGCCAGCCATTATATCAGCAAGTTTACCGGCATCAACCAGCATCAAAAGATAATTTTAAGGGGATTAGAGTCATGAACAAAGAATTAAAAGATTACTTGGAAAAAAATCACAGCATCATTCGTCCCGAAGATGAATCCATGGAAGATTTATTGATAATGGACGGTGATCTAAAAAATAACGAGATATTTTTAACCGGGGAAAATCACGGTGTAAAGGCAAATATAGAGCTCAGAATAAAATTCCTGAAATATTATAAGGAGA
>CAYOGD010000190.1:0-2531 GCA_964403395.1 uncultured Alkaliphilus sp. | reverse complement strand
TACAACCGTTAAATTGGCTATATATCTATTGACTAGGGATATGGAAGAGATAAAGAACCTAAAAATCAGCAAGCATTTAAATATTGAACTTGGAAAAATATTGAGACAATATATATTAACATATACAAATAAGCATAATTTTAGAAGCTTAGAAATGGCGGAAAAATTATAAATGAGGGGAGGAAGAAATATGATTACCTTGAAAAAAATCGATATAATCAGGGAAAGGACAGGGGTTTCTTACAAGGAGGCTAAGGAAGCCTTAGAGCAAAATGATGGAGAGGTTATAGAAACTATAATATTTATCGAGGAAAAGCATGGCAAAAACTGGATGGATACAATGTCCTCTATGGGAAATGAGATCGTTGAAAAATTAAAGGCCGTCATCAAAAAAGGCAATGTATCGCGTATTATCTTAAAAAAAGATGGAGAAATTTTGTTAAATGTCCCTATAACGGCAGGTGCCATAGGAGTGATGCTATATCCTACAATATCGTTATTAGGTATAGCTGCTGCGTTAATTACTAAATCGACTATAGAAATAGTTAAAGACAGCGGTGAGGTTGTCGATATCAATGAAATAGCTGAGGAGACCGTTTCGGGAATAAAGGATATGGTTGGAAGCAAAAAAGGCGTAGATACCGGTAAAGCTAAAAAAACCGAGGATGTTATGATAGATAAAAAAGAGTACGAAGAAGTTAAGAATAATTTAGATGATGAATATTTCTAATATAAAAATTTATAAAAATTTTATATCACCATTGACAAAGTTGTTATAGTTTGCTAAATTAAACTTAAATTAAATATCACATCACAATGATAAGGAATAAAAACTGATTCTATATCAGCGAGCCGGGGATGGTGCAAGCTCGGCAATTTATCGGTGAAGGGCGCCTTTTAGTGATGTTAATTTGATGTTAACTAAAGTGGGTTTTTTAGCCAACTAGGGTGGAACCGCGGAAGAAAGGTCTTTCGTCCCTAACTTTATTAAAGTTAGAGATGAGGGGCTTTATTTTTTAAAATCTTAAAATAACAAATGGAGGAAGACAAAATGATGACAGAAAAAGTGATGGAAAAAATTGTTTCTTTGGCTAAATCAAGGGGGTTTATATTCCCGGGTTCGGAAATATACGGTGGACTTGCAAATGCGTGGGATTATGGACCTTTAGGAGTAGAATTGAAGAATAATATAAAAAAGGCATGGTGGAAAAAATTCATACAACAAAGTGAATACAATGTTGGATTGGATTCTGCTATTTTAATGAATCCGAAAACATGGGAGGCCTCGGGGCATATTGAAGGTTTTAGAGATCCGTTGATGGATTGTAAAAAATGCAAATCTCGTTTTAGGGCAGATAAATTAATAGAGGAACATATGCATAGACATAATAATAAGGCTATTGTGGAATCCTGGGACAATGAAAAAATGCAATCCTACATAAAAAGAGAGAATATTATTTGTCCCGAATGCGGTTCAGATGATTTTACCGATATCCGTCAATTTAATCTGATGTTTAAAACCTTTCAGGGGGTAACCGAGGATTCCGGCACAGAGATATATTTAAGGCCTGAAACAGCACAGGGAATCTTTTTAAATTTCAAAAATGTTTTAAGAGCATCGAGGAAGAAAGTACCATTCGGGATAGGGCAAATTGGAAAAGCGTTCAGAAATGAAATTACCCCCGGCAATTTTATATTTAGAACAAGAGAATTTGAACAGATGGAATTAGAGTTTTTTTGCAAGCCCCAAGAAGACATGAAATGGTTTGATTATTGGAAAGATTTTTGTAAGGGCTGGTTATTGGGCCTAAATTTAAATGAAGAAAATCTCCGTTTTCGCGACCACAGCGAGGAGGAATTATCGCATTACAGCAAAGCAACAACAGATTTTGAATATAAGTTTCCATTCGGCTGGGAGGAACTTTGGGGTATTGCCAACAGGACGGATTTCGATTTGAAACAACACGGTAAATATTCCGGTGAGAATTTTGTTTATCAAGATCCTATTACCGATGAAGAATATGTGCCCTATTGTATAGAACCCTCTGTAGGTGTAGACCGTCTTATCTTAGCATTTTTGGTTGATTCCTACACTGAGGAAATTGTAAACGAAAAAGAAATAAGGACAGTATTGAAACTTCATCCAACATTGGCTCCTTTTAAGGCAGCGGTATTTCCGCTTTCTAAAAAATTAAAGGAGCAGACCCTGGAAATCTATAGAAGGCTCTCTGAAAATTATATGGTCGATTATGACGATTCGGGAAGTATAGGTAGAAGGTACAGGAGACATGATGAAATCGGGACCCCATTCTGTATCACCTTTGATTTTGATTCATTAGAAGATAATTGTGTTACGGTAAGATACCGGGACACTATGATACAAGAGAGGATCGCTATCGAAGGATTAAAATGTTATTTAGATGAGAAACTTAAATATTAAAAATGAAAATTATAGAAAAACATCATTAAATGTGTTAAATTATATAATATAACACATTAGGAAATAGTATAACACATAAAAGGGGTGATAT
>CAYOGD010000189.1:0-2545 GCA_964403395.1 uncultured Alkaliphilus sp. | reverse complement strand
ATTATAGTAAGTATTATTATTAAAACATAGAGCAATTGAGCATGTTCATTTTGTACGGCAATCTCTTTTTTGAGTCTGGCATTTTCCTCCTCGATATCGCTCAATTTGATATCCAAACTGTCTTTTTCAGCAGTATCGCCGGTATCGCCGGGGATGTCAGGAATCTCGGGAATTTGCATATTTTTGAGCTCGGTTATCTCTTCTTGAAGAGAAGCGATAAGCTCATTAGAGGAAAGTATTTCATTATTCCTAAACTTCAGTTGTTCTTCCAATTCTCCTATTCTATCGTTATATTTCTCAATCTGCAACATCAACTTTTCTTTTGAAGGATCGGGAATGTTATCTGCCGGAGTATCGGGATCCGGGGTAGTTTTCTTCCTGGGTATAAATGTGCTGCTATTTTGCCGGTATTTCATCATCATTTTCACCT
The DNA here is from genome assembly GCA_964403395.1 of uncultured Alkaliphilus sp. Classification (GTDB taxonomy): domain Bacteria; phylum Bacillota; class Clostridia; order Peptostreptococcales; family Natronincolaceae; genus JAAZJW01. Next base: position 2,115 of record CAYOGD010000189.1, on the reverse strand, counting down.
CCGAATCCTAAAAACTGTATATTGGGGTAGGGGGTTCCAAAAACAAAGTCGCATAAAATACCTTCTTTATTATCAGTATGGCTCGCCAGATAACGATATCGTTTGAAATCAATCTTTTTAGTATCCTCATGAATATAGGGCCCGGACCAGTTTTTTCCCATATCGGCGGAATAACATGATACTATTTTTTCCATTTCCGTCCAGATAGCCCACAATATCTTTTCATAATAGACCAAGGTTGGAAAAGAACAGCTTGATTTTGCAGACAGGGAAACAGGTTTCGATTTATCTGTCGTCATCGTATCAATATCTAATTTTAAATACTGAACGGCCATGTATTCCTCATCAAATTTGCTCCAAATAAGATGCAGCATTTTGGTATCATACTGCAGGGCATCCAGATATATTTTTTTATCCTTCGAAGATGTAATAGATAACGGGTCGGAGCACTTCTCGGTGGATATATTAAATTTAGAAATAAGTACCTGTTCATGCCCTTCAATTATGGAGGTATACAGTAAAATTATATCGTCACCATTCACAAAAACCTTAAAGGGATTGATGTATTCATGGTTATTTACAGTGATGATATGATTTGTACTATATTTGCTATCATAGAATTTTAAATGTAGTAGGTGAGCCTTATCCCGAGATTCATTATGTAACAAATAATAAAATATATGAATTTGATTGTTTATATATTTTATTAAGGGATAAACAATTCTTTGTTCTGTCGGATAGTGAAAAATTAAATGATTTGTCCACGCCTCATCTAAATATTGATGATAATACAGGCACCCATTCTTACTGTAACTTATAATATGTATATTATCATTGCTATCGATATCCAAATGAAATTTTTCGGTTGCTTGGTTAAACACTAATCCTTTTTCCTTCCATCTGCGTTTTTCGTCCGAGGTTATATACTCGATATGTCTTTGTGTGTTTAAATAAAAAGTAGAGATTATTCCGGATTTATTTTCGACCACAAACTCATATCCGCTTATAAAGGCCATAATATCACTTCCTATTTTTTTAGAAACCATGGTTTTAAACAGCTGTTTTTTATCTTTAAGGGTAGAAAAACATTGCGTAAAGTTTTGAGGCATCTGTTTGTTATTAAATATATGCAAAATAAATATAAAAGATTACTGTCCGGTAGCACCGAAATCAATCTTATTTCATATTGTAAAGTAAGTAGGAATTTAAATTGGGAGTTTATTCTTATGAACAATATAGAAAAGGAGTGAATATAATGGAAAAATGTAGAAAACCGTGTGAAGAAACAGTTACAATAGATAGATCATGTTGCATTTCCGATACAGGTTGCTCTTTTAACGGATGCTTAGACGGAGTAGTTGGAGAATGTATATTTGTAGATAAGGTATATGATGGAGTAACATTTAATCTGCAGGGATTACAGATAGGGAATAGAATATCTTTCGGACGTTTACCGACAAGATGCGGTTCAGGAGCCAAAATTACCGAAGTAAAAAGTATTAAGGCAAAGAAATTTTTCAATCCCGATAACATCAATGACTCCAGAAATTTGATAGTTACGCCGATAACAACATTGTCAGGTGCTCAATTTGTTACTGACTGCAAAGGGAATCCTGTTACGGTGCCGGGACCGGCCGGATTGTTACAATATTTAATTTATGCAGATACTTCGGAGTGTGATGGGAAGTCAAGGGGTACTCCCGTATTTGGATCACAGGAGGTTCATATAACAGGCAGTATCTCGGTATCAATGAGTGTTGATTATACAACAGACCGTGACTGTAAAACTCACAGCACGACGCTCAGGGCAAGGATGCCGGTAAATCAGACTTTGACCAATTTCTTTGAATTATGTATGCCTTCAGTATTTGATTCAACATTCTTACCGCAATTTACAGAATTTTGCAATATCGCATTTTTCCCCAGATTGCGGCCACACCGGGTTGCCAGTAATATTAAAATAAACTCGACAACAGGGGAAGTCACAGCTGATTTGGCAGTTGCATTATGTATCACTTGCGAGAAAAAAATCAAGGTACCTGTACAATTATGTGTATTGAGTACTGGTTTCTGTGAACAACAAGTCAGCGCAAGAGAAGTGTGCCCGTCATTCCC
>CAYOGD010000188.1:0-2550 GCA_964403395.1 uncultured Alkaliphilus sp. | reverse complement strand
TTATGAATTATCAGGTTCTCAACCCATCTCCCGATCATTTCTTCATCGATGAGGGAAATAGCATTCCTCAAATTATTAACCTAAGCGTATATTTTTTGTGTTGCTTTATCAAATGCTTCCGGATAACGTTCTGTATACCATTTTTTCCAACCGCTGATTGTCATTTCCTCTTTGGAGGCCATAAATTCCGGAAACAGCTCAGACATTTGTCCTACGACAACTGGACGTGTTCCTTGAGCATTCTGGTTAGCCCAATTAATAAGCTGGGATGTGTACTTGGGGAAAGAATATGAATAACTTTCATTATATTCTTCGATATCTCTATTTCTAATAGTATAATTCATGACTTATCCTCTAAAAAAAGTTTATAAGTCTCAATACCAAGAGCATCAGCTATTTTTTGCACATTATTAAGTGCAATACTCCTTTGAAAACGTTCAATATCACTGATATAGGTTCTGTGAAGACCACACATTTCAGCAAATTTTTCTTGAGAGACACCAAGTTCATTTCTGTACTTTCTTAGATTTGTTCCGAAGATTTTTAAGATATCCATTGTTGAACCCCCAATCAATAATATTGTATTGATATGCATACAAAAAGTCTACATACAATAAGTGTAATTTCTGCAGGATATAGATATAAGTATACAATCGCACAAGAGATTTTATCTTTAAATATGGTCCTTAGTTAATGCCCGCTTGAAGAAAACTGGTTAAAACTTCACTTATTTACATAAGCTCCTAAGTTGAACTCTGTACAAGAGGTCCTGTTTATTACTAAAAATAATTATAAATGCAAAACATCAATTATTCCACCATAAACTGCATGAAGAGCAAAAATCAAAAATATTTTCTTGAAATGGATTTTTTTGAAAATTATTGTTGACACGGATGATCTTCTAGAATATACTATAGTGTAACTCAAAACAAATTCCAATGTTTAGAAAATATTTTAAATTAAGGTTGATTAAAATGGTATGTCCAAAATCGAATGAACGCAAATCTAATATCTATTTTTTTAACTTTTACCGAGGCTTTTACTTTTATGGCGCCGGTTATTTTGCATACAAAAAAATAGATATAGATTTACCATCTCGAAGATGGCTACCCGACTATCAAATTTTATAATAAAATTTGAAAAATATATATTTATAACTTTTAAAACAAAGAGACTCTTCGAGGAGTCTCTTTTTTATTCATTGTACCGGTTATTTTTACTGAATATGCCGCTGTCTGCCGGCACAATAGAGCAAATAAAAAATTAAAGGAGGAATACAAATGGTGGTTGTCATGAGAGCAGGTACACCCGAGGCGGAAATTGAAGAAATGGCAAGAAAATTAGAAAAAATGGGATGTATCCCGCATAAAACACAGGGAGAGAACTATTGCATATTTGGGCTGGTAGGCGATACGACAAAGATTGATTTAAGACAGATAGAAGCGAATAAAAATGTGGAACGGGTACTTAAGGTGCAACATCCGTTCAAGCTCGCTAATAAATTATTCCATCCGGAGGATACTATTATAGATGTTGACGGTATAAAAATCGGCGGAGGAAATATTTCAATCATGGCAGGCCCTTGTTCTGTGGAAAGCGAAGAACAGATTATGAGTATAGCTAAAAGTGTCAAGGCCCTTGGTGCTCATATTTTAAGAGGCGGGGCATATAAACCCAGAACATCACCTTATAGTTTCCAGGGACTGGGGGAAGAAGGTTTAAAATTATTAAAAAAGGCTAAGGAAGAAACGGGTATGCCCATAGTTACGGAAGTTATGTGTACTGAAATTTTCGATATTGTAGAATCCTATGCGGACATACTTCAGATCGGCGCAAGAAATATGCAAAATTTCCCCCTTTTAAAGAGGGCCGGAAAATCTGATAAACCTATATTGCTAAAAAGGGGAATGTCTGCAACTATTGAGGAATTACTTATGTCGGCGGAATATATAATGGCGGAAGGAAATAAAGAGGTTATTTTATGCGAGAGGGGCATAAGGACATTTGAAACATACACAAGAAATACTTTGGATATAAGTGCGGTCCCTGCAATCAAGGAACTCAGCCACTTGCCTATAATAATAGACCCCAGCCATGCATCGGGCAAATGGTCTATGATTACACCTTTATCCAAAGCCGCTATTGCAATAGGCACGGATGGCCTCATAATTGAAGTTCATAATGACCCTGAAAATGCACTCTCCGATGGTGCTCAATCCCTGAAACCGGAGAAATTTGAAGAATTAATGAAGGAGATAAATAAAATTATTGCAATTCATTAAAAAATGTGCCGAATACGCTCCAAACCGAGGAAGGTTGATCAGAATGATATGTCTAAAATCGAACAAATGTAAATTTAATGTCTATTACTTTAGCTTTTACTGGGGCTTTTACCTTTACAGCGCCGGTTATTTTGCATACAAAAAAATAGATATAGATTTACCATGTCGAAGATGGCTGCCTGATTATCAAATTTTATAATAAAATTTGGAAAACATATACTTATAATTTTTTAAACAGAGAGACTCTTCGAGAAGTCTCTTTTTTTAT
>CAYOGD010000187.1:0-2554 GCA_964403395.1 uncultured Alkaliphilus sp. | reverse complement strand
ATGCGGTTGCGATAATCGTCAGGCTACCGCCTTCCTCAAGATTTCTGGCCGCACCAAAAAAACGTTTCGGTTTGTGAAGTGCTCCCGGGTCCAATCCTCCTGAAAGCGTCCTGCCGGTAGGCGGAATGGTCAAGTTATATGCCCTGGCTAATCTCGTAATACTATCCAATAAAACAACCACATCTTTACCGTGCTCCACCAATCTCTGGGCGCGATTCAATACCATCTCGGCCACCTTGATATGATGGGACGGTAATTCGTCAAAGGTCGAATATGCTACTTCCGCTTCTATAGAACGCTGCATATCCGTCACTTCTTCAGGCCGCTCATCTATAAGGAGTACAATAATTTCAATATCAAGATGATTCTTAGATATGCTGTTGGCAACAGCCTTTAGTAATGTAGTTTTCCCTGCCTTAGGCGGTGCAACAATCAAACCTCTCTGCCCCTTACCGATGGGCGCAATAAGATCTATCAATCTTGTAGATAAACCTTGGGAATTAATTTCTAATTTGATTCTTTCATTAGGAAAAATGGGTGTGAGATCCTCAAAATTAGGTCTTGCTGTAGCGGAATCCGGGTTGAGCCCGTTGATATTTTTTACATAGAGAAGAGCCTTAAATTTTTCGCCGCTCTTAGGTGGCCTTGTAATACCGGTAATCTTATCGCCGGTTCGCATGTTGAATCTTCTAATTTGAGAAGGTGATATGTAAATATCACTGTCACTGGAAAGAAAATTTTCTCTTCGTAAAAATCCGTAACCATCAGTATGAATTTCCAATATTCCTGCTGCGATATTGACCTCTTCCCCGGGCGGGATTTCATCGGTCAGATGTTCGGGTAGGCTTTTCATGAATTTTTCCTGCGATTTTAAATCTGTTCCTTTATTTATATCCCCTGAACTATCATTATCCATATAGCCCGATATTTCAGTATCCGATATGGTTTCCTTTATTAATTCGATAAGTTCGTTCTTCCTGTATCGCGATATGTTTTTTATCTTAAATTTCTTTGCCATATCCTTTAGTTCCAATAGTTTCATTTGTTCTAAATCCGAGCTATCCAATTTTTCACCTCCATAAACAACCTAAGTTGTTTAAGGGATGGCAACTACACCACCCCATAATCATAATCTGTATCGATATTAATAATTCAAATCAACTGACAAACTTTACATATATTTTAGCCATTGATGTAACTCATTATTCTTTTACTGTCCATATCCTCGAATCCATTTTCTTTTTTGCCCACTTCGGTCAAGGAACCATCCTCCATAAATAACATTCTGTGAGCAATTCGTTTTGCAAAGGACATATCGTGGGTTATCACCAAAATTGCCATATTATCCTCCGCCAAACCTTCTATGATATTAGCAATACCGCCCCTCATCTCGGGATCCAAAGCAGATGTGGGCTCGTCAAAACACATCAATATGGGGTCCAAGGCACATGCCCTTGCGATAGCAACCCTTTGCTGTTGTCCGCCGGATAATTGGAAAGGATAAGCAAACACCTTTTCACTCAAACCTAGTCTTTCCAAGAGAACTTTTGCCTTTTTCTCCGCTTCCTTTTTATCCATTTTTGCGACATAGATGGGGGCCTCGGTAATATTTTCCATGACCGACATATGCGGAAACAAATTAAAATTTTGAAACACATATCCCACTTTTTTTCTTATTTCTTTCAATTCCTTTTTACTGCAGCGCTGTGCATTGTCTTTTTTATCACTGCACACGGGATATCCATCTATTTTTATTAAGCCCCTGTCACTTTTTTCGAGACCGTTTATGCATCTCAATAATGTGGTTTTCCCGGCACCGGAAGGGCCTATTACCGCAACTATTTCACCTTTATCCATTTGAAACGATACATCATTTAATACAATTTCACCGTCAAAACTCTTATACAGGCCTTCGATCTCTAAGACCATATATATCCACCCTCCCAGGCATTTTTTAAATGTCTAAATATTATCCAATAGATCCTTCGCGAGTACCATTTATACTGCACGTCTCAGGATGACAATTCGGGATCCTTCGCAAACACCATTTATACTGCGCGTCTCAGGATGACCAGTTATGTCGTTCCGAACGCAGTGAGTAATCTCGTTTTTAGGATGACAGTTCCAGTCTCAATCTATTGATAATATGAATATTTCTTTTCCATTCTTTTAAATACTTCAGTAAATACACCTATGATTATGAGATAGTATACGCCTACCACCATCAAGGGAGTAAGGGTTGCATCCCTGTTGGATGCAATTTCCCCCGCCCTCAAAAGTTCACCTAACCCTAATATATATACTAAGGATGTATCTTTAACTAAAGTAATCACTTCGTTACCTACAGGCGGCAAAACCCTTTTGAACATTTGCGGAAGTATTATCTTCATAAAGGTTCTTGTTTTGCTCAAACCCAATACAGCCGCCCCTTCGTACTGCCCAACATCTATAGATTCTATACCGCCTCTAAAAATCTCCGCAAAATAGGCCGCATAATTCAAAACAAATGTCAAAAGCGCCGAAGTTTTCCGATCGAAGACTATACCTACATACG
>CAYOGD010000186.1:0-2594 GCA_964403395.1 uncultured Alkaliphilus sp. | reverse complement strand
CCCGCCCCTATTATTATTTGAACAAAATATGAACAAAGCGGGCATATAGATCCGCCCCTACTGTTTAACGCATTTCTCCCATTTCTTCTAATATCTTTGCAACAGGTTCAAGCCAATTTTTTTCATATAACTCTATTTCACCCTTATCACATGCCTCTGATATTTTGGGGTCAATCGGTAATTTAGCAAGAACTCTCAAATTATGTTTTCCCGCAACCTCATCTATATGACTTTCGCCAAATACTTTATAGTCCTTTCCATTATCGGGACATGTAAAATATGACATGTTTTCTACCAAACCAATAATAGAAACATCCATAATTTCAGCCATCCTGACTGCTTTAGATACAATCATTGATACAAGCTCCTGGGGAGAGGTTACAACAATAATTCCATCTACAGTTATGGATTGAAATACGGTTAACGGAACATCGCCCGTGCCCGGCGGCATATCAATAAACATGAAATCTATATCGCCCCATATGACATCTGTCCAAAATTGTTTGACAGTGCCCGCAATAAGCGGTCCCCTCACAATAACGGGGTCCGTGTCGCTGTCTAAAACTAAATTGATCGACATAATATCTATCCCCGTACTGCTCTTGATAGGAAATATCCCCCGAGAATCCCCTCCTGCTTTCCCCTTCAAACCAAAAATTTTAGGAATAGAAGGCCCGGTAATATCAGCATCAAGGATAGCCGTTTTATATCCCATCCTATTCATTGTTACAGCAAGCATGGAGGTTACAATGGATTTCCCTACCCCACCTTTACCGCTCAAGACACCAATAATATTCTTTACATTACTGAGCTCGTGAGGCTGTACAATAAAATCTGTCTTTTTCTCGGTTCCTTCATCGCTTCTTGCACTACAACTTTCACAATTTTGATCACATTTTTCGCTCATGTTTTAATCTCCTTTTTAAATCAATTAATATCTTCTGTAAACGATAACATTATTATAACTTATTTTTATCAGAAATGCATTTATAAATGCATTTCTTTACAAATACTATTATATATAATATGTGACATATGTCAATATTGGTAATGTCATTCTATGATATCTGAGCGAAGCGAAGAATCCCGGTTTTCAACCATTCAGAATGATATCATCCGGAGCCTTTTCAGCAATCTTGAACTATCCTCCCCAGTCTTCCAACAGGCCACTTTGACAATTAAATAGACAAAATCTGAATTATAAAGAAATTTAATGGTAATACTATTTTAAATGCTATAAATACGGGGAATGGTGCCTATGAAGGACTTAAAAGAATATTCGTTAACAAAATCCTTAGATAAAAACATAAAAACAATCCAGGAAATATTTTGTGAGGATGAATGTATCAATATTCGCAGATTTGAAAATCAATATAACGGAATAAAGGGTTGTATCTTTTTTATAGATGATATGACGGATTCAACAATTATAGATGAATATATCATAAGGCCTGTTTTGGAAAACAGGGCCACACCGAATAAAAGAGATTATATCACATATTTCTCCGAGCAAATAATTGTATCAAACAGCCTAAGAATATCTTCATCCATGGATCATATAGTAACCGCAATTGTATACGGCGACACCGTATTAATGGTAGAGGGACATTCCGAAGTTATTATCATATCCTCCAAGGGATGGAATACAAGGGATATCACAGAACCTGAAAGCGAAAAAGTCCTCAGGGGACCTAGAGAGGGTTTTATAGAATCCATGGCTATCAATATGACCCTGATAAGGAGAAAAATACGCTCCAAGGATCTAAAATTTTACTGCATGACTGTAGGTGAGAGAACCAGAACGGAAGTATGTATATGTTATATAGATGGGCTGGTTCATGAGGAAACACTGGATTATATAATCAATAAAATAGAAAATATTTCTACAGACAGCATATTGGATGTGAAATATATCGGAGAATTTATAGATGATAATCCCTTTTCGTTGTTTGAAACCAACAATTTTACGGAAAGGCCGGATGTTGTGTTGGGGAGAATACTGGAAGGCCGCGTTGCTGTATTAGTTGACGGGAGCCCTTCCGTAATGACAACTCCCTCATTGTTTGCAGAAATTTTTATGTCAAATGATGATTATTATTTAAATTATTATTACTCAAGCATAAGGCGGATACTCCGGTTAGCCGGTTTTATAATAGCTATCAGTATCCCTGCATTATATTTGGCCTTGGTGACATTCCATCAAGGAACATTGCCAACTAACCTTCTGGTAGCCATATATGCCGCAAGAACAGGAGTGCCCTTTCCGAGCATTTTGGAGCTCATGGTTCTGATTGCCATATTTGAGGTCTTAAGAGAAGCGGGAACCAGGGCACCGGGATCAATCAGCCAGTCATTGAGTATAGTAGGGGCCTTAGTTTTGGGGACAGCCGCCGTAGACGCACGCCTAGTTTCCGCTCCTATGATTATAATAGTGGGTATCACGGCCATTACAGGGCTTATGCTGCCTAACATTTCCGGAATCCTTACAATACTTAGAATATTTCTCCTGCTGTTATCCTCACTCTTAGGGCTTTACGGTTACATATTTGGAATACTAGCCGTAACTATCCACCTGTTCACATTAAGGTCCTGCG
>CAYOGD010000185.1:0-2603 GCA_964403395.1 uncultured Alkaliphilus sp. | reverse complement strand
CTTTCGGCATATTGCAGGCAATTTCGGGAGGGGATTCCTGGGTGGATGCATAGACTTATGTGTCCACCCGGGGAGTAGGGGCGGACCCGTGTGTCCGCCCGAGAGGCAGGAGCAGCCCCATATGCTTGCCCTAATGTAATAAACAAAATATATTATAGAATGAAATTCATACAGTTACTTTTTAATATGTACAAGGAGGTTTTTCCGGATGGGAACCAACAGGGAAATAGTTCATATAATAATATTTATGAGCATTCTATTTTTAGGCATAATCTTATATCTCACCTATATTCAAATATTCAAGGCGGAAAGTATAGCGAGAAATCCTTATAACAAGAGGCAGTGGGCTATAGAGGATAAAACCATAAGGGGTTCCGTTTACGATCGAAATGGTGTTGTTTTGGCCGAGACAAAGGTATCGGAGGACGGCACAATGGAAAGATTGTATAATTATGACGGATTATACAGCCATGTCATCGGGTACAGTTCTAAACAATATGGCAAGACAGGAGTGGAACTTTACTATAATAGTGATCTTTTATCATTAACAGGTGATAATACTGTCGCTAAAATTAAAGAAACTGTTACGGGGCAACCCATCAGGGGGCATGATTTGATACTTACATTGGACCATAATTTGCAGAAAAAAGCAGAACAGTTATTGAGGGGTAAAACAGGTTCTATTGTGGCTATGAATCCTAAAACCGGTGCAATATATGCAATGGTGAGTAAACCGGATTATAATCCGAGCAATCTAGCTGAAGAGTGGGACAGCCTTGTGGAAAATGAAGAAAGCCCTCTATTGAATAGGAGCCTTTCGGGATTGTATCCCCCGGGTTCTACATATAAACTTGTTATAACCGCGGCCGTATTGGAAAATCCAGAGATAGATGCCGACTATAATTGTACGGGCTCTATCACTATAGATGGATATACCTTGACCGATATCAATAAGAGAGGGCACGGATTTTTAGACTTAAGGCGATCTGTAATCGTGTCCTGTAATACTAATTTTGCAAGAATGGGAGTGGAGCTCGGAGGTGAAAATGTCACACAAATATCCAAGAGATTTTTGATGGACAAGGGATTAGGCGGTGATATGCCTATCATGGAGAACCGCTACTCATATAGTGAAAATATGAAGCCTGTCGATTTGGCGACAGTTGCTATAGGTCAGGGCAAGTTGTTGGTAACCCCCATACATATGGCCGCCGTGATCTCCACATTTGCCAACAAAGGGATTATGCCGGTTCCATACATAGTAGAAAAGGTAAAAAATGCGGACGGGATGGTTGTAACCTTAGCTGAGAGCGAGGGGAACCAAATAATTTCGGACACTATTGCCGATGAAATAACAGATATGATGGTTGCGGCTGTAAAAGAAGGGACCGGGAAAAATGCACGTATTCATGGTATAAATGTGGCGGGTAAAACCGGCACCGCTCAAAATGAAACGAGGATGGATCATTCTTGGTTTATAGGTTTTGCCCCTGCGGAGGACCCTCAAATAGCAGTTGCAGTCGTATTGGAGTCTGAAGGCAGAACCGGGGGAGAGGCGGCGGCGCCGATTGCTCGAGAGATAATAAATGAAGCCTTGAAAGGTGTTAACAGATGAAAGATACAATTATTATGAATATAGATGCTGAAAATATAGATGATGGATCGATAGAAAAATGTGCGGAAATTTTGAAGGCAGGCGGGATAGTTGCTTTTCCTACGGAAACAGTGTACGGTCTGGGGGCCGATGCACTGAATCCTGAAGCTATAAAAAAAATATTTGTGGCAAAGGGCAGGCCCCCGGACAATCCATTGATAATTCATATTTCTAAAATAGAGGACATATTACCGCTGGTAATGGAAATTCCCGATAAGGCATATGATGTGATGAAAAAATTTTGGCCGGGGCCCTTGACTATTATTTTCAGAAAAAGTAATATTGTTCCACATGAAACAAGTGGCGGGCTATCCACAATCGCAATAAGAATGCCAAATCATCCGATAGCTATCAGGCTTATAGAGAAATCGGGGATACCGATAGCAGCGCCAAGTGCAAACATTTCCGGTAAACCAAGCCCCACTAGAGCGGAGCATGTAATGGAAGATTTGATGGGCAGAGTGGATGCTATAATTGTGGGCGGGGATTGTAATATTGGCGTAGAATCCACGGTTTTAGATATGACGGATGAAATGCCTGTCATATTGCGCCCGGGTGTAATTTCTCGTGAAATGCTGGAAAAGGTGTTGGGCAAAGTGTTTGTAAATTCATCTGCGGAAAGTTTTAATGAAACAGAGGAAAAATTCAGCGGTATAGACACAAAATATGTTCATTATTCACCGGATGCCGAAATGATAGTTGTGCAGGGGGACCTGGATAACATAGTTGCCGAAATAAATGAACTTAGAACGAAATACGAGAAGAAGGGTAAAAAAGCAGGCATAATTTGTACTGATGAAACCGAAAACAGATACAAAAAAAATGCGGGGAAAACTATAATCAAGTCTTTAGGCAGCAGAAAACATCCGCAAACAATCGCTGCGGATTTATTTAAAATATTGAGAGAATTTGACAAAACCGACGTGGAAATCATCCTGTGCGAATCTGT
>CAYOGD010000184.1:0-2607 GCA_964403395.1 uncultured Alkaliphilus sp. | reverse complement strand
TGTTGAATGAAAGAAAATTAAAAATACTTCAGGCTATTATACAGGATTATATTGAGACAGCAGCGCCGGTGGGTTCAAGAACATTATCGAAAAGGTATGATCTTGGGGTGAGCCCGGCAACCATTCGGAATGAAATGGCAGATTTGGAGGATTTGGGGTTTATTATACAGCCCCATACCTCAGCAGGACGTGTCCCGTCTGATAAAGGTTACAGGCTATATGTAGATCAATTTATGTCCTTAAAAAAGATAAAAGCTATCGAGCAAGATTGCTTGGTGTTGGATTTACTTCGTGAAATCGGGGAAATTGAACAGGTGTTACAGTACAGTTCCAGGATATTGTCACAGCTGACTGATTACGCTGCGATCGGTTTAGCACCTCAAATGAAGGAGAGCAAGTTAGAGCATATTCAACTGGTGCCCATTGATAGCAATCATATGGTGATGATAATAATTACCGATAACGGTATTATAAAAAAACCGGTGATCCGGTTAAATGACGAAATCAGTGACAACAACATACAAATTATATCTAACTTTTTAAATGACAGGCTTCATGGTTTATCTATAAAAAACATTGAAACAAAATTGATCAAGTCATTGAGCATGGAGCTTATACATTTTAGCAATCTGATTGAAAAAATAATCCTTGAAATATTTCAATCATTGGATGAGATAAGCAATATAGACATATTTTTAAATGGTGTTATGAATATATTTAACTTGCCGGAATATAACGATATCTTAAAAGCAAAATCATTTTTAAGATTGCTGGAGGAAAAGGAATTATTGAGCAGCTTAATCACTTCTTTTGAAGAAGGGGGGCTTAGTATTTCCATTGGTAGCGAAAATATATATGAAGAGGTAAAAGACTGCAGTTTAGTTACCGCTACTTATAAAATAGATGATACAATTTTAGGTTGGCTGAGTGTTATAGGTCCTACAAGGATGGATTATTCTACTGTGGTAAGTGTAATGACCCAAGTCAGTGGGTTTATTATGGAATTATTAAAAAATAGATATAGATAAGATATAAATAAGGTAATAGTATAAGGTGATTATCACATTGTACTATTACCTATGCAATTAATCTGGCTTTATTGTTAATATATTACATAGATTACAAAGACAATTAACTAGGCGGGTGAAAATTATGGAAGAAATCAGAAAAGAAGAGCATAAAGGAATTGAAATATCAAAGACGAACGAAGGAATTGCCGATAGCGGTTTAGAGACCGTCACGAATGAAACACAAAAAGATTATGGAATTGCCGATGGCAATTCAAGGGGTGCTATGTATGCAACAGGAGAGGGGGCTGTTGATGATAGCTCAGATATTGCAATAGATGAAACAGAAGAATCAGAAGGTGAGGATATAGGCATAGAGGAAAAGTTAGCAAAAAAAACAGCGAAATACGAAGATATACTCGACCGATTTCAGAGATTGCAAGCGGATTTTGCAAATTACAAAAAACGTGTTGAAAAAGAAAAGAGTGAAATTTTTCTTTACGCAAACGAGAAAATTGGGTTTGATCTGTTAAATATAATAGATAGTTTGGAGGGCGCTATGCAGCCCCAAAATAGGCCTGATAATTCTGAAGAGTTTGATTGTATATTGGGTGGCATCAATTTGGTGTATAAACAATTGATAGATACCCTGGCTAGACATGGAATAGAGGAAATCGAGGCTTTAGGCAAACCTTTTGATATGAATTTTCATCATGCGGTAGCACAGGAGGAAACAGAGTGTGAACCGGATCATGTCATAGAAGTGCTTCAAAAAGGTTATAAAATAAACGATAGAATGTTGAGGCCGGCAATGGTTAAGGTATCTAAATAGAAAACAAATAGAATTTTCAATCTATATATGAGGAGGTAATTAAAATATGGGTAAAGTTATAGGAATAGATTTAGGAACTACAAATTCATGTGTCGCCGTGTTGGAAGGTGGAGAACCGGTTGTAATTACTAATAGCGAAGGTAACAGAATAACACCATCCGTTGTGGCTTTTGGAAAAGACGGGGAGAGAATTGTAGGAGAACCTGCAAAAAGGCAGGCTGTAGTAAATCCCGACAATACAATTATGTCAATTAAAACGCGGATGGGTTCTGATTATAAAATAAATATTGATGGAAAAAAATACACTCCCCAGGATATTTCTGCGATGATCCTTCAAAAACTTAAAACAGATGCCGAAGCCTATCTGGGGGGGACTGTAACAGATGCGGTTATCACTGTACCGGCCTATTTTACGGATAGCCAAAGGCAAGCAACCCACGATGCGGGGAAAATTGCCGGATTAAATGTACAGAGGATTATAAATGAGCCGACAGCAGCTTCCTTAGCCTATGGACTGGATAAGGTAGAAGAGCAGCAGAAAATATTGGTGTATGATTTAGGCGGAGGAACTTTTGATGTATCTATATTGGACCTTGGAGACGGAGTATTTGAGGTTTTATCAACCAATGGCAACAATCATTTAGGTGGAGACGATTTTGATAAAGAGGTGATAGATTATATTGCCGAGGAATTCAAACGAAAAGAAGGTGTGGACCTGAGAGAGGACAGCATGTCTTTGCAGAGATTGGATGAGGCGGTAGAACAGGC
>CAYOGD010000183.1:0-2646 GCA_964403395.1 uncultured Alkaliphilus sp. | reverse complement strand
ATGCTAAAATGATCTATTACACCAAAACAAAGGCGGGGTTAATAATCGAAGTGGAGGATTAGTTCAATGGCAAGTGAACGTATATTAAACAATTATTATAATATCGGTGGTTTTAATAAACCGACACGAATCGGATACATGATGAAAATGATTCGTAATCTAAAACCACTCACCGAAGAAGAATGGAAAATATGGTATTTATCCAACATACATAATGAAGACTATTTGGATAATCTTGCATTTGAAATGCAACAATCTATTCCCACGCAATATGATGTCTCGCATGGTGATTGTCTTGACTATATTTATGATGTTATGTTTAGGCGTACATTTTTGGGCTATAACAAAGAGAAACAGGCCCTGGCTATTCTTAGAGACATTATATCCCCACATGTAAAAGAAGCCCCGGAGAAATGGGATACAGAATATTTCATCGACTTCTACGTTTATGGTAAAAATGGTGAATTAATAGGTATTCAACTCAAACCTGAAACGTTTTATATAGGGCATTATCAATGCAAGGTCGATATTCGGGGTAAAATGCAAACATTTTGTCGTGAACAAAATGCAGTAGCATATGTTTTAAAATATGCTGTTAATTCTGAAAATGATCGTATTATTTTTTCTAACGGCGAAGTAATAGATGAAATCAAAGGATATTTATAAATAGAGAGTGCATAGCCGCAGTAGCTATGCACTTTTTTATTCATATTTACAGTAAATTATATTTTCCTCAAAAGTTACCGCTTCAATCTTATCAATCTTAATTGCAGTCTCCTGCCTGGTTCTAACAGAAAAACCGTGCGGGATATTTATATAGCATTTAGCTTTTTTATCTTCGCTTAATTTGGAAATAAAGATCAAATGATCAGCTATTCTCGTTTCAATAATTTGATTTAATAATTCACATTGGTCAGCAATATTTTTCATCGCGAGAGCAGCGATTTCCAAATCTATTTCAACCCCATAACTATTTCTTTTTGCTGCCATACATGCTAAAGTAGTGGTTCCAAGCCCGGCAAATGGGTCAAGTACGGTATCCCCTTCTACTGAGTACATATTTACTAACCTATACGGAATTTCAAATGGGAAGGCTGCACTTCTTTCTCTGCTTGTCTTTGAAGCTGATATTATTTGTGACGTCCCTTTGATATCCCAAAGGTCAGAAAACCAAACATTCCGTTCTTCCCAGAAAAACGCGCTCTTTTGTCTTAACTTTTTTTCTTCGCCCTTAAATACGCGCTTGCCACCCTTTCTAAACACTAAAATGTATTCGTGTTCGTAGGTTACATAAGCACCTGCCGGATACATACCGGAACCCATAAATTTGGTGGGGGAGTTTGATTGCTTTCTCCAAAGAATATCCGGCAAAACAAAATATCCCATATTTAAGAACTTGTTTATGATTTTTGTATGATTTGAAAAAAGCTGAAAGTTATTGTTAATTGTTCTTGTTGCATCGCCAATGTTAATACATACAAATCCATTATCGGCAAGAACTCTATCACACTCTTCCCAAACTTCGTCTAACAATCGATGCATTTTGTTAAATGCAGCCATTCCTTCTTCGGATTCTATATCAAATGCAATTTCGGAGTTCTGATTAGAAAACATCTGATCCCACATTTTAATCATCGGATATGGAGGAGAGGTTACAATCAAATTAATTGATCCGTTTTCAATGCTAGCTAAATTTTTACTATTTCCGGTTATTATCTCATGCCTTGTCATATCATTATCCCTCATCTTATTCGATAATTTCGCCGTCTCAAAATTCAAAATACTGTCTATATCACACCCCTAATTTTTTGCAAATACATCAATTGCTCATTTATAATAGTATTTTTTTATTCTTATCAAAAAGTTTTAGGGAGTTTATCCGATTCTTTTTATCAATTCGGGTATGCTTACTCCCCAGCGTAAATCCGGCACTTAAATTTGTTCGGATGTCATCATTCAAACCCTTATTTACACAGCTGATATTATATATTATTTGATTGCAATTGTCAATTTTATGATGGATACAATACAATGGATACAATTCTATAATAGATACAATGTTTTTTAAAGATGAAAGGGATATTTTTTAATATGGTACGCATCTCTCCGTTAGGAAGCTTGACAGTTTTTAGAAAATTGTGTATATTATAGCACATAGTTTTATGGAAAATTGGGGAGTGAAGCAGATGGTAGATATCAAACAGATTTGCATCATGGGCCTCGGCTTGATGGGGGGCTCCTTTGCACTGGCATTAAAAAACAGGGGTTTTAAAGGAATAATAGTAGGCTATGATATATCTAAGGACTGCGTAGAAGAAGCACTAGCGGCACAGGCGATAGATAGGGCAGCAGATAGCCCGAAAGAGGCGGTTATCGGTGCGGATGTTGTGATTATAGCTGTTCCTGTGAGTAGATATGAAACTATATTGAAGGAAATAAGCGATTTTTTACGTTCGGGTTGCATAGTTACGGACTTGGGCAGTGTAAAGGTACAAGCACTTCAAATAGTTAATAAATTGCTGCCGAAACATGTATATTTTGTAGGTGGACATCCCATGACGGGTTCTGAAAGGGAAGGGTTTAAAGCAGCTGATCCGTTTTTATATGAGAATGCATATTATTTTTTAACTCCCGAGGAAGATACAC
>CAYOGD010000182.1:0-2664 GCA_964403395.1 uncultured Alkaliphilus sp. | reverse complement strand
TGATAAGCCAATTGAGGGAAATACTGGCCAATGAGAGATTGGTGCTCAATATAGTAAAAGAAGAGTTGTTGGAAATAAAAGAAAAATATAAAGACAAGAGGAGAACCCAAATCACAACAAAGGCTGAAGAAATAAATATAGAGGATATGATTGAAGAGGAAGATGTAGCTATCACTTTGACCCATTTCGGATACATCAAACGGCTTCCTGTCGATACCTATAAGAGCCAAAGACGCGGTGGCAAGGGAATAGCAGGCCTTACCACAAGAGAAGAGGATTTTGTTGAAAATTTGATAATATCATCATCTCATGATTATTTATTGATATTTACAAATTTAGGCAAAGTTTACAAGTTAAATGTTTATGAAATTCCGGAGGCAAGGAGACAAGCGAGGGGAACAGCGATAATCAATCTAGTTCAATTCAGTACTGATGAAACAATCGCAGCTATAATTCCTGTAGACAGAAAGTGGAATGCAAAATATTTAATATTAGCTACCAGAAACGGTATCATTAAAAAGACCCAATTGGATCAGTTTGAAAACACCAGAAGAAGTGGGCTGGTGGCTATCAGTATCAGAGAAAATGACGAGCTTATAAAGGTTGAATTGATAGATGAGGATAAGGAGATAATTTTAGTTACGGCGGAAGGAAAATCCATCAGATTTAAAGAGGGCGATGTGAGGAATACCGGCAGGACCGCTATGGGCGTGAAAGGAATCAACCTATCATCTGATGATTATGTTGTTTCTATGGAAGTCGTACTGGAAGATACGGACCTATTGGTGGTAAGTGAGAAAGGTTTTGGAAAGAGGACGGATATAAATGAATATCGGGTACAAAAAAGAGGGGGCAAAGGAGTTAAAACCTATAATGTGACCAAGAAGACGGGGAAACTGGTAGGTGCTAAAATAGTGACCAAGGAAGATGAGGCATTATTGATAAACAATGACGGAACTGTAATAAGATTGAAAGTGAGCAATATATCAAAACAGGGCAGGAGCACCAGAGGGGTTACTCTCATGAAAACAGAGAAAGGTCAATTTATAGTTTCCATAGCATTGATGCTGGAACACGAAGAAAACAACAGATAATTTTGATTTTTGATTTCCAGGATGTAGGGGCGGACCAGTGTGTCCGCCCTTTCTTTTTGTGATAAACCACACAAATATTTAGGATATTTATTTAATCGATGGTTTAAATCTTGAAAGTTTGATATAATAATTTGATATAATTCGATATAATTTGATATAATAAAAAGATAAATTAGAAAACCGATGCTAACATGTTTAATTAAACAAAAAAGGGGGATAAATATTATGTCACTGAAAATAAAAAAGGATTTTGATAGTAAAAACAACTATTGGCTTGTTGAGTTAGAAGGAGAAGTGGATGTATATACGGCAGGACAGCTCAAAGAGGCCTTTAAGCTCATTATTAAGGAGAAAAAGGAAAATATAAAAATAGATGCTGATAAACTGGAATACATTGATAGCACAGGGTTGGGAATATTGATTGGGGCACTGAAAAGATTAAAGCAGGAAGACAAGGATATAATCATCTCCAATATTAAGCCAAATATAGGGAAACTATTAAAAATTACAGGACTGGATAAAGTCTTTATTATTGAGGGGTGAGGGTTTGGTAACAATATCTGGTGAAAAGGAGCATAGCAAAATGAAAGTGAACCAAAGCGATGAGATTAGGTTGTCTATTCCGAATAAACCCGAATATGTGGGAGTTGCAAGGCTGACAGTGGCTGCTATTGCCAGTCGAATAGGTTTTGATATTGAAAAAATAGAGGATATGAAAATTGCAGTTTCTGAGGCATGCAATAATGCAATCACCCATGGATGTAGGCATTGTAACGAAGGAGAATACAATATAAACTTTGTTCTAACCGAGAAAAAGCTAATAATTTCTGTTCATGATAAAGGAGAAGGATGTAAACACGAATTAGAAGATATGCGAAAACCGAATTACAACAACCTTAAGGAAGGGGGTTTAGGTATTTTTATCATAAAATCCCTCATGGATGATGTGGAAATCAGGTCGGAAAAAGGCAAGGGAATGATGATAAGAATGATAAAATATTTAGGGGATGGTATTTAATGAGGATTGCAGCGGAGACTAATGAAATTGATATTATTCCAAATAAAAACAAATCCCACGAAAAACTGACGGAAAAAGAATTGTTTAATAAATATGCTGTTACTAAAGATGTTGAAATAAGAAATGAATTGATAAATAGGCACCTGTATATTGCAGAGATTTTATCCAAAAAGTTTTTAAATAAGGGTATAGAATATGAAGATATTTTTCAGGTCGCTTCATTAGGATTGATCTATGCGATTGAAAGGTTTGATGTGAACAGAGGTTTCGAATTTTCAAGTTTTGCTACACCTACCATTATTGGGGAAATAAAAAAATATTTCAGGGATAAAGGATGGTCCATCAGAGTACCCAGAGGAATACAGGAATTATCTAAAAAGATTAATGTGGCTAAAAACACACTTCAGCAAACACTGCAAAGAGTTCCCACGGTAAAAGATATAGCCGAATATTTGAATTCTACAGAAGAAGAGATTATAGAAGCAATGGAAGCCAGTCAGGTTTATACTTCCAGGTCTTTAGATTTAATATATGATAATGATGGAGAAAATA
>CAYOGD010000181.1:0-2698 GCA_964403395.1 uncultured Alkaliphilus sp. | reverse complement strand
GTGCGGTGATAGCCGCGGCGACCCTTTCCGATAGATATATAAGCGACAGATTTTTACCTGACAAGGCGATAGATCTTATGGATGAGGCCTCCGCTATGATAAGGACGGAGATAGACAGTATGCCCGTAGAGATAGATGAAATCAGGAGAAAAATCTTGCAGTTAGAGATAGAGAGGGCGGCGTTAAAAAAAGAGACGGACGAAGCATCAAAACTGAGGTTGAAAAAATTAGAAAAAGAATTAGCCGACCTGAAGGAAAAATATGATGTTCTAAAGATCAAGTGGGAAGATGAGAAGAAAAACATTATAAAGATAAAGGACATAAAGGAAGAAATCGACAAGGTTAAAAGACAGATTGAAGAAGCGGAGCGAAACTATGATTTAGAGAAATTATCCGAACTTAAATACGGCACCATAGTTGATTTGGGAAAAAGCCTTGAAGAGGCATATGCCAAAGAAGAAGATGATAAGATGCTTAAAGAAGAGGTTACGGAAGAGGAGATCGCTGAAGTTGTAGCCAAATGGACGGGGATACCGGTTACAAAACTTGTGTCGACTGAGAGGGAAAAACTCTTAAGATTGGATGAGATACTCCATCAAAGGGTCATAGGGCAGGATGAGGCTGTAGATGCGGTAGTGGATGCGGTTATAAGAGCGCGTGCCGGCATGAAGCAACCCGATAGGCCTGTGGGAAGTTTTATATTTTTAGGCCCCACGGGAGTAGGGAAAACAGAACTTTCAAAAGCACTGACATCTGCCTTGTTCGATGATGAAAGAAATATGGTAAGGATAGATATGAGCGAATATATGGAAAGACATGCGGTTTCAAGGTTGATAGGCGCTCCGCCGGGATATGTGGGTTATGATGAGGGAGGACAATTGACCGAGGCTGTGAGGCGAAAACCTTATTCGGTTATATTATTCGATGAAATTGAAAAGGCCCACCCCGATGTATTCAATATATTATTACAGATTCTGGATGACGGCAGGCTCACGGATAATCAAGGGAGAACGGTGGATTTTAAAAACACTGTGATTATTATGACATCAAATATAGGTTCCTCATATCTGTTGGAAGGGGTAAGGCCGGACGGAACCATAGATAAAAGCGCAAAGGAAAAGGTATCGGCAGAGATGAGAAGGACATTTAAACCGGAATTTTTAAACAGAATAGATGAAATAGTGATGTTTAGGCCGCTGCAAAAAGATGAGATATTTAAAATAATCGACCTGCAGATAGATGAAATTAAATCGAGGCTCAAGGATAGACAGATAGGTATCAACTTTACCGATGAAGCAAAGGAATTAGTTCTAAACAGGGCATATTCAACTCAATATGGCGCCAGGCCTGTCAAAAGATTTTTGCAGAAGGAGGTTGAAACCGGAATAGGAAGGCTCATTATCAAAGGAGATGTAAAAGACAAGGATACTATTACAGTTACGGTTGAACAGGGAGAATTGGCGTTGATGCTTAACAGTTAATATGAAACAACGGGGGGCCTTTACCGGGAGATGATACGGTAAAATCGACTGCATTTGAGGATTTGGAAGTTAGATCAAGTGATATGTTTGAGTAGATCAATTATTCGGGGCGGGTGAAAATTATGAGAAGAAAAGATAGGGAGATGGACAGGGAATTCGGTATTGAGATTATAGATAAATCCAGGTACGGCGTTCTTTCCATGATCGGCGAAGGTAATGAACCTTACGGGTTGCCCCTTTCTATTGTGAGAGATGGGGAGTATTTGTATTTCCATTCGGCAATGGATGGCAGGAAGGTAAAAACTCTTGCAAAAAATCCAGATGTCAGTGTGGTTTTTGTCGGAGAAATTAGAATTCCGGAAAATTATACTGAGGAAGAATTGAAAGAAATAGCAAAAGATAAGTCTAAAGCGGCATTACTCATCAGTAAAGTCTTTACAACAGAATATGAATCTGCAGTTGTAAAAGGCAGGGTAGAATTAGTAGAGGATGAGCAAGAAAAAATCAGAGCAATGAGACTCATATGTGAAAAACATACTCCAACGAAGATGGACTATTTTGACATGGCAATAGGGGCAGGGCTGAAGAGAACAAATATATACAGGATAGAAATGGAAGAGATTAAGGCCAAAAGGAAAAAATATGATACGCGTGGTAAAGAAATTAAGAGGCCCTAAGCATCTTCCAACCGCTGTTTATAAAATAGATTGAAAATACCATAATAAATATGCCTAATAGCAGAATAATCCGGCGATATATAGTATCATTGAGTATCTTTTTACTTTTGGAAAATCCCGTGGATACTATTGTATACCATGTAAGGTCTGATAAAATATGCCCCATAAAGAAGAATGAAATCCCGATTAACCCGAGGGCATAGGATTGGCGTATGGATTCCATTCCCACCGATGACCACCAGATAATAAAATAAGGATTGATAGCGCTCACGATGGCTCCTGACAGTACAAGATTTTTCATTCCTGCTTTTTTGCTCCCTTTTTGATCTGTAAGGGAGACTGTTTTTTTTATACCGGATCTTATCATTCCATATCCCATCCATGCAAGAAAGGCTCCCCCAAATAGGCCAATAAACCCTGCGACTATCGGATTGGAAAAAAAGTCTCTGAGCCCCAAGGCCATAACTATGATCAATATAAGTTCTAAGGCTCCATGTCCCAATACTACCATGGGGCCGGCTATCCATCCTTTTTTGAGGC
>CAYOGD010000180.1:0-2702 GCA_964403395.1 uncultured Alkaliphilus sp. | reverse complement strand
CCGGGAATCGGGATCAACTCCTTAGCAAATAAGTCTTCCGAATATAAAGAATTATCGGGCACCTCCATGGCAGCCCCTGTTGTAGCGGGATGCGCCGCTTTATTATACGAAAAAAATCCCCAGATGACACCTTTAGAGATAAAAAAGATTATTATGGATAATGCCGACAACCTGGGACTGGATCCGAATAAACAAGGATCCGGGCTTCTAAATATTAAAAAAATTATTGACGCTATCAAAGCAGAATCACCTGAAAACAAACACGATGATTCACATAGCCACACCGATATAAGGCCACTTTTATCCGACGAAATGTTTTTGATATTGTTGTTGGTTATTCTCATATTGATGTTATGATCCATATACTAAAAAAGCCCACAGAAATTATCTGCAGGCTTTTTTGATAGTGCCAAGTTGTTGTTGGAAAATAACCCCTAATTTGCATAGTGGCGGATATTTCCGCCCTAATATGGCGTAATCTATTAATTCTATGGTGAGTTATTTATCTCCTTTTTTGATGGGGCTGTCAGGAAATAGCCCCTTTGTTTTATGACAAGTTATAAGCCAAAAGTATATGTCAGTGTAAAAGTTTAACTGATTACTATGTATTGTACCATTTACCCTAAGTTGAAATATGCCTGTGCTTTTTCCTTCTCTATTTTGAACAAAATGAAAGCCTCCCAATCTGTAATCTGGCGTTGCACTATAGATTTTAAGAGGTTCATACCAGTCAAGATAATAAAAAAGTAGAATTCTGTTAATATCTAAAATTTGGCCTCTGCCGTTTAAGGAAAAAGTCCATCGCCCTATAAATTTTTGTTTTTCCCTTTCATTTACTTTAGGATTTTCAATTATTTTAGTAATATATATTCCCCATTTTATATTTCCATTTGTTGCCCAATCATAACTAAAAAGGGTGAAACCTTCTTCTTTATTGTCATAGCCCCATGAGTTTTTCGCTATAAAGACTTTATTTTTCCTGTCATATCCCACCAATAACATATTGTGTTCAAACTCTTCTTCTCCACCTTTGCCTGGGTCCCATATATTATCATTAGGCGTACAATCTTCAGCCCCACCTACCTACTCTGTTTTCACCTATTTTTGAAGAGGAAATATACCAATGCTTCCCATCAGGACTTAGAGTTATTAATTTACCGGTGTTTTGCATATGGTGAAGGTATTGCTCAGATAAATCTATATTTTTATATTTTACCGGATCTAATTTCATATATGCAGCCTCCAAAGCAGCACATACTGCATCTGCTACATTGAACTATCTCAATTACATTATCTTGTATTTTATATACTAATCTATTTTTGTCATCAATTTTCATTCAATTATTATCTATTTTCCCAATGCCTTTTTGCATTATCAAATATTTCATCTAAGGACAAATCATCAAATATTTTATCCTCTAATTTCAAATAATCTTCTTTACTCATCCCTTCGGAGTAGCGTATAAATCGTAAAAATCCAGAATACCCTAGTTCCTTTATTAATGCCCTAGAGCCTTTTTCTATTATTTCTTTATCCGTAAATTTACTTTTTTCATTCAATAACATCGATATCCATCTCCTTTCTTAGAAAATCTATAGGATTATATAATTTAATATTCTTAATAATTTCTTTTAAAGCATCTTTATTTTTTTCTATTGTTTTTATAAGTTTATCATCGCAAGTTATGAAATAATCACATCCTCCATATATTGCTGATGCAAGGTGTAGTGCATCTTTATCTTTTGTATTTGATTTATTGACTATCCCTTTTGCTATTTCTTTAATACTATCATTGGGCTCTATTGTCTCATTACATAAGGTAGAAATAGATATAATATTGAACTTTCTTTCTATAAATGGGTTTCTACTATTTTCATATTCTAAAATAAATGACCATGCTAATTCATATTTTTTCTTTTCAATCAGTTCAAATAGGATATCTATCGCCATGGACTCAAGTCTTATTCTCATCTGTGTCTGGTCATCAAATACCCTGTTGTATATATTCATATCAAAATATATCTTCACCTGCTCACCCCAGTCTACATGTATTATATATTTATTATACCATGAAATGCTGTCTTTTATTGTATAGGTTTTTGTCCACATTCCCTATTTCAGACTATCATATATGAACATTCTTATATATTCTTTCGCACCTAAAAAGGTGCAACTTCTTTAAAAGAAATTGCACCTGATTTTATTTATTCATATCCGGAACTACAACAACTGTTCCACTGCTAATATCTGACAAAATTTTGCGGATTGAGAGGAACATCATTTTTTCTCACTTCAAAATGCAGATGTGTTCCTGTGCTTCTTCCCGTACTGCCCATCTCCGCGATTTTTTGCCCTTTATAGACCCGGGCACCTTTTTTCACCAAATTTTTGTTGTTATGAGCATAATAAGTCTGATATCCATTTTCATGATCTATGATCACCAGATTGCCGTAGGAACCTTTCCAACCTGAAAAAGACACTTTGCCGGCATCCGCTGCGTAGATGGGAGTGCCCCTAGAGGACGCTATATCTATACCCGTATGTTTTTTCCCCCATCTCATGCCGAATTTTGAAGTTAAACGACCCCTCGTCGGATTAGCAAAAAATCCTGTGGCCATGGTGGCCGGCCTCGGTTTAGTCCCTTCCGCTATAACCCTAATCTTAGGTTCCGAGAGAATTTTTTCTTCCACTATTTCTCTAT
>CAYOGD010000179.1:0-2751 GCA_964403395.1 uncultured Alkaliphilus sp. | reverse complement strand
GGGGCTTCTATCATTTCACCGGCTGCTATCTTATTGATCGTCAAATTATCCAACATTTCAATTTTTTTATTCATCGACAGCCTCCTTAAGTTGTGTGAGTTTCTCCTGAAACTCATATAATATATTCAGCGCATCCATAGGTGTTGTTTCCAATAAATTTATATTTTTCAGTTCTTCTATTATCTCCATATCGACAAGGTCTTCAAATTTAAATTGTTTCATGTTATTATTGGTGAGGGCAATTTCCGCCTTCCTTAGGATATCGTTCATATCGTCGCCTTTATTGATATTCTTTCTCTCAAGATTTATCAGGATACTGTTGGCGCGGCTTATAATGTCCTGGGGTAACCCTGCTAACTTGGCGACCTGAATGCCGTAACTTCTATCCGCACTGCCTTTTAAGAGTTTATATAAAAATATTATGTCATCTCTATCTTCTTTTACCGACACTTTGTAATTTTTGATTTTTTTATAGGTTTCGGATAATTTGGTCAGTTCGTGATAATGTGTTGAAAAAAGCGACCTGGAATTGAGGGATTTACATATATATTCTACAACAGACCATGCGATACTCAATCCGTCAAAGGTGCTTGTTCCCCTGCCTATCTCGTCTATTATCAATAAGCTTTTTTCGGTGGCCAAATTGATTATACTTGCCATTTCACTCATCTCCACCATGAATGTGCTCTGCCCCCTGGATAAATCATCATTGGCTCCGACCCTTGTAAAGATTCTGTCGGTTATGCCGATAACGGCATTATGGGCAGGGACAAAAGACCCTATCTGCGCCATCAGGACAATCAGTGCCACCTGCCTCATATATGTGGATTTTCCCGCCATATTGGGGCCTGTGATTATCAAAAACTGCTCGTCTTCGGTGTTGATATAGGAGTCATTGGGGATAAACATCTCATCCCCTAATATCTTTTCAACGACGGGATGCCGCCCTTCCTTTATGTCTATGGTTTCACTGTCGTCAACAACCGGTTTGACATAATTATTTTCTTCCGCTGTTTCCGCAAAAGAATACAAAACATCCAGCTCCGCCACCGCATTTGCGGTGCGCTGTATACGTTCTAATTTAGTCAAGAGTATATTGCGAACCTGAACAAAAAGTTCATATTCAATATTTATAATTTTTTCTTCAGCCCCCAGCACTTTTGATTCTATCTCCTTGAGCTCCGGTGTAATATATCTTTCACAGTTAGCCAATGTTTGTTTTCTTATATAACATTCAGGCACTAAATGTAAATTAGATTTTGAAACTTCAATATAGTATCCAAATATCCTGTTGTATCCTATCTTTAAGGATCTGATATTTGTTTTATCCTTTTCCTCCTGTTCCAATCGTGCAATCCAGTGTTTACTCTCCCTCGATATCTCTCGAAGTTCATCAAGCTCTTCGTTGTATCCCGTTTTAATAATTCCTCCATCCTTTAGAGCCAATGCAGGTTCTTCCAATATTGATATTTCAATGATATTTTTAACATCCTCCAAAAGATCTATATTTCCCAGAATTTTTCCTAATAATCCGAAAGATTTATCAACAAACAGTTGTTTTATATCCGGTAAAAAGGATACGGATCTTTTTAATGCTATCAAATCCCTGGGGTTAGCAGAACCGAAAGAAATTTTACCGGCAAGCCTTTCAAGGTCATAAATTTGTTTTAAGTTTTCTTTTAATTCTTTTCTCAATAGGATATCATTTTTTAATATTTCAACCGCATACAGTCTCTGATTGATATGTTCAATATTCAACAGAGGCTCTTCTATCCACCGTCTGATCATCCTTCCGCCCATAGCAGTCAATGTTTTATCCAGAATCCACAGTAAGGAGCCCTCTTTACTTTTTTCTCTGATTGTTTCGGTCAGCTCTAAATTGCGGCGTGTGGGTATGTCCAAAGTCATTTTTTCGTTTAAATCGTATATATCGATCTTATTTATATGCGTTAAAACCCTTTTTTGGGTTGAATTTAAATAATGCAGCAGAGATCCGGTGGATTGAATACCTATGTGGTCAGGGTGAAAACCCAGGCCTTCTATAGATATCACATTGAATTGTTCTTTAATCCGGCCGATGGAATATTCTTTTTCAAAGGTCCACGAATCATATTCGGATATAAAAACATTGAGTCTCTCACCGACAGATTCTATAATATCGATATAGTGTGATTCTCCATCAATAAAATAAATTATTTCAGTAGGTTCTATCCTTGTAATTTCATCTATTATCTTTTGCTTTTTTTCCTTTCCTGCAATCTGGGTGCAGAGGAATTCCCCGGTGGAAATATCTGCATAGGTCAATCCGCACCCCTTAGCAGAAATATATAATGAGGCTAAATAATTATTTTTTTTATCATCTAATAGGTCGGTATCTATCAATGTTCCGGGAGTGATAATCCTTATGACATCCCTCTTTACAATCCCTTTGGCTTCAGACGGGTCTTCAACCTGTTCACATATTGCAACCTTGTATCCTTTTGAAATCAATCTGTCTATATAAGAATCCGCAGCATGATGCGGAACACCGCACATGGGGACCCTATCTGTTTTACCCCTGGCAGTCAGGGTTATCTCCAGTTCTCTTGAGGCTATCTCGGCATCCTCAAAAAACAATTCATAAAAATCTCCCAGCCTGAAGAACATCAGACAATCCTTATGTTTTTCTTTTAATCTTGTATATTGCCGCATCATAGGAGTTAATTTAGTCAAATTCATTCCTCCCCCGTTATTTAGAATTTATATATAAAT
>CAYOGD010000178.1:0-2798 GCA_964403395.1 uncultured Alkaliphilus sp. | reverse complement strand
AATCTATAGGAAACTATAAATGTATGACAAAATACAACAAAATAACCATCTTATTCGGAAAATAAAAAGAACATACTTTCGCCTTTGGAAATATTGCGTTATAATTAAAGTATATTTATGATTATAACAAAAAGGAGGTGAAAGAATGATCAAATCGGTAAAAGTAAGATTATTACCGACAAAAGAGCAAGAAGAGTTAATGTTTAAATCAGTTGGGACGGCTAGATATGCATATAATTGGGGATTAGCTAAATGGCAGGAATTATATAAAGAGGGAGTAAAACCTAATAGTTATGCCATAAAAAAAGAATTCAATAATATTATTAAAACACAAGACAAATTTAAATGGTTATACGAAGTGAGTGCTAAAATTACTGCACAAGCATTTGATGATTTACAGGATGCTTTTAATAACTTTTTCGAAGGAACGGCCAAATATCCTAAATTCAAATCAAGGAAAAAATCTAAACAATCATTTTATGTTAGATATGACAGGATGAATATAAAAAATAATACTGCTAACATAGAAAAAATAGGTAGAGTAAGGTTTACTACAAATTATAATATACCTAAGCTGAGAGCCTACGTTAATCCCAGATGCAGTTATGATGGAAGGTATTGGTACCTAACGTTTGGTTTTGAACAAGGCGAAAACCAAGTCGAGTTAAATCCCAATTTAAGTGTAGGTATAGATTTGGGCATTAAAGATTTAGCGGTGGTGAATTGTTTAGACGAACCAATAAAAAACATTAACAAATCAAAAGAGGTAAAAAGGTTAAAAAAGAAGATAAAAAGACTAAAAAGAAAATGCTCAAGAAAATATGAGATGAATAAAATTAATCTAAGCGAAGATGAAACAAATAAGGACAAAACGAATAATAAAAATAAAACGAATAAAGATGGTACCAGGTTTATAAAGACAAAGAATATAATTAAATTAGAAAATGAAATAAGACTAATCCATAGAAAACTGACAAACATTAGAAATAATCATATACATCAAGCTACTAACAAAATAATTAAATTAAGTCCCAAAAGGGTAGTAATAGAAAATTTAAATATCAGTGGAATGATGAAAAATAAATATTTGGCAGAAAAGATACAAGAACAAAAACTATATGAATTCATCAGACAGATAGAATATAAATGTAAATTCAACGGGATAGAACTTGTTAAAGCTGATAGATGGTTTCCATCAAGTAAAATGTGCTCTAATTGTGGAAACATAAAAAAGGATTTAAAATTAGAAGATAGGGTATATGTTTGCCAGTGCGGATTAGAAATAGATAGGGATAAAAATGCCAGTATAAACCTGGGGAACTATAAGGTATCATAAATTCACTTACAAGAATTATGATATTGTGTAGGATGCGTTGTATCCGAATTTAAGCCCTTGGACTGTTATATCAAACCAATGTAGCTTCTAAGGTTTAGTTTTTTCGATAATGAAAAACTAAAATTTGTGGCGAAATGGGATAGAATGAATAGGGAATTAAAATAAGGCTTATTTAATTTAAATAGATATGTTATATATTTATAGATTTTTATAGGTTTTATGCAACGGCGTGAGGCCGTAGGTTCAAATCCTATCACTCCGACCATTAAAAGAGGTCACCTTTGATACAAACTCAGAGGGCAAAAAACTCCTAGTTTCTAGGGTTTTTTTGCTGTTTAAGGGTAAATTTCCGAGTGGATAATACGGATCTAAAGCAGGAATATAGCTTCAGATGAGATAAAAAAGGTAAAGCGGAAATACACGATATCCACATTTTGCACCCCCCTTGCACCCCCTTGCACCCAGCTACAGAGCACATCCAAAATCACACTTGTATTAAAATCCCATATGCTCTATTATTTCCACAGGCATATAGTGCTTATAGTTTTTAAAATAGAGGAGCGTAGATGAAAGAAGCCATAAAGCTTAGGAAAACAAAAAGAGCAGACCAAGACTCTGGACTAAGTGTTTATTGTAAGATAAAATTACCGAAAAAATATCCGCACCCCCTTTATACAAGCTATTGAGCTATCCGTTAACGGAAAGTATAAAAATGCAATAAAAGCCATTGGATGGCTTTTTAAAAACGAATATGTCCCGCAGAAGATGGCTTTGGCGTCTCTCGCAAAAATGATTGCTGTTTATGACGGATTTTGCAATGATACTTTAATGAAGTTCTACGACGTGTTATGCTTTACGCTGGATATTAAATTATCGTCTTTTCAAAAAAAGGGCAAGGCAAATGAATTTTACCGCACCAACATGTATAGAGACCTTGCAATATGTATTAATATTGTAGAAGACACAAGTTCTCACATTACTATCCATAAGGCAAAAGGTTCTGAATATGAAAATGTACTGGTGATCAATGACAGTATAAAAGAGTTTTTATGCTCCCCGGACTTGCGAGGGAATGAAGAACATAGGATAATTTATGTTGCTATTAGCAGGGCTGAGCGAAAACTATTTCTTCACATTGACGAATTGTCTCTAAAGGATGAGGAAGATATAAAAAAGAAATACAGCTATTTAGATATCAAACGAGAACTGGCCAATAGCGATTCAAAAATACTTAGTATTGCTGAAAGTTCAGAAGGGATACAGACTATTTAATTATATACCTGTTTTTGCAAACCCTGAGCAAATCGTGTATAATCGCTTTAAATGGTGTATAGGCGTATAATGGCTGGGTGCATCAAAACGAGCTCGTATCAAAGGTGACCTCTAGACACATGTCTCGGGTGGTGGTATGGCATTTTAGGTGCTGTGTATACCACCCGGTTTTTTGTTTTGCTTTTTCGAG
>CAYOGD010000177.1:0-2822 GCA_964403395.1 uncultured Alkaliphilus sp. | reverse complement strand
GCGTCACGACAAAACCGTTTTCTACAAGCAGCTGCTTCGCTTCGGCGGAAAACTCGAACATATCCCGGTTGGTTATGTTGCCCAGTTCGGGGTCAACTTTATAGGGTTTTACGCTTGGTGAACAATCAACTGCTTTTTCTTTATAATTAGCAAAACCTGTGGTCGTCGCCAAGGGCGGGGTTACTGTTTTTCCATTTTGTCCGGAATTTTTCTTGACCGGATTCTGATTGCAACCTGTCATAACTAAAAGAAGCAAAATCATACAGAGTGCCGGTAATCGGATTTTACCTTTACTTTTCATCAAAAACTCCTCCTATCATGGTGACAAAAGGGGACGGGTGACGAAAGGGGACGTACCTAATTTGTCACCTTTCCCCGGTTTATTGTCAATCCGGGCGCGTTCCCTCTTGTCTTCTTAATTATTTAATCTCTGTAAAATTATTCATATCAAATACTCGGATAGTATCATCCAATATATAATACAAATTTTCATCTATATAAATAATTCGCTTTGCATAGGTGCCATAAATCCCATCATTTGAGATAAGCTTAAGAACCTCCAGATTTCCATCCGGCTTCGTTTCTATTACGGCCGCTCCGTTAAAACTTTTTTGCACAAATTTATCAGTTTCCTCCCTTAGGGAGACATCAAAGGCTATCATATCATCCTTTAAATTTAGCATGAGGGCCTTGTGATTATCAAGCACCTCCGCATAGCTGCCGGCACTTCCCAGAATAAGGGTGTTTATTTCTTTTGGTTTTCCTTCATCTGAAACGTCAAACATGGAGAGCTTAATCCCTTTTTGGAATCCTGTTTCTTCATCCACATCTCTTCCTATTCCAAGAAGCATTTTATCAGTAATTGGATGCAGGTAGCTTGAAAAACCCGGTACTTTTAATTCGCCCGTAACTTTCGGGTTGGAGGGATCAGATAGATTCAGGACAAATAGGGGATCAATCTGTCTAAATGTGACAATATATCCATAATCCTTCATAAATCTGGCGGAATATATCCTTTCACCCGGAGCCAGATTTTCTATCTTTCCTTTTTCGTTCAAATCCTTATCGAGTATGTAGATCGAGTTTGTACTTTGTCTTTGTTGGCTTGTAGTGGCAACCCTCAGATTTCCTTCATATTCATCCATTGAAAACTGGTTGAGCAGGGAGCCTGATACCATACCTCCACCCGCAAATCCAAACTTTGTTCCATCAATATTAAACTTTGCAATATTAGTTATGGTTCCTAATATGGTTCCGTAGTCCTGGGCAGTAATGTATAGTGCATTTTGGCTCATGTATACCATGTTTCCGGCACCAAGTAAGGCCTCAACGTTTGCAGGTTCTTCCGGTTTTTCAACATTGAGGGCAGCTATAATCAGATAATTTTCAGATGGCCTTCTTGGAAAGTACATGATTTTATCAAGGGGAAGCTCCATCATAGCTGAACCTTTTGCGGAGTCTCTTATCAATGGAAATACAGGTACCCCTATAATCCCATAATTATATACATATTTATTTACTATCAGATAAAGATTTTCATCCTTCTTTCTGCTGGATAAAAGATTGCCCTCCAGCTCCAGTTCTCTGTCAAGTTTCAGTTTTCCCTGTGGGGATACTGAATATATGGCTGCATAAACATAGTTTTTATCCGAATAATATGGCAGTATTCCCCCTTTAATTGGTTCATCAGGCAGAGGCCTGATCCAGTTATTGAGGGTGTTTTTTATTCCAAGCACAATGAGTTTTCCGTTATGTACATAAAGCTCATTGAGCTGTATAATCTCTCCGGTTTTGCTATCCGGTTTTATAGCAATTTCATCAGTGAGTTTTGGTCTTCCGTTGTTTGAATCATAAATCTTTATGGACTTTCCGGAAGCAATATAAATAAATTTTCCGTCTGTTTTTACTATATCTGATTCATTAACTCCTTCTACCTGCTCATTTGTCTGTGAAAAATCATCTAAGCCTTTGGCTATTTCTTGGCTTTCTCCCCTAAAATCTAGTTCTGCTGCCGGCATTGCGGCAATGGGTTGTCTGATATCAGCAATAGGCTGTCTAATAAACGATAGATCCTTGTTAACGGGTAATGAACCTAAAAGCTCATTTTTGCTGTGAGGTCTGATAGCCTGGCCGATTCTTGTTCTGATGTTATCTAAGGTGTCATCATCAATATTACTCTTACCAATGGTTATGGCATTGTCTCTGTAGCCTACTTGCTTCTTTAAGATCTCTTCTGCTATAAGCCTCAATGGTACCATGGTTCTGTCTTCCATGATGAGAGCCTCCGTATCATAGGTAAGTAAACTGTCTTTTTTATCGGGCTCACTGATTCTCACGGTATTTTTTCCAATAGGGAAATAATACGTTTTTCCCATGTACTTAACGATAGCCTCCATTTTAGCAGCATCATAGTTTACTTCCGCACCAAAATGTTCACTGATTGCACGTAATGGTACAAGGGTCCTGTCCTTATGTATTATTGGAACCACATTTGGATTGTTCGAATCAAGTGGTTTCATTTTTCCCTCCGAAAGTATCAGGGGACTTCCTATATGTAGGGCCATGGTGTTTTCAATTCCTGATGCATAATCCGGGATGAAAGACATAAATAAAGCAATAATAATAAATAAAACTATCTTTCTGTTCATTTGATCTCCCTCCACATCATATAGTTGAAATTCTTATAACTTTATTATACCTATTTAATATTCTGAAGTCATTCACTTTTATTCTTAATTTTAGGATGCGGATAAAATACGCTTAATCGAACAGGGATAATTGCTCCGAATCCAATGGGCCTAAATTTGAGACAGTCAGCCCGA
>CAYOGD010000176.1:0-2844 GCA_964403395.1 uncultured Alkaliphilus sp. | reverse complement strand
ATGAAGTATTCAGAAATAGCTTTAAAAGTATTAGCTGCAAAAGAGTGTGGTGTTATAAAATCTAATGCACAATTTTGGAATGATTTTTCAGATAAAGAACAATTTGAAAAAGAAGTATCAAAAAATAATAAGATCTTAGATATGATGGATATGATATATAGCAAACTAAATTCACTGGAAGACGGGATCAAAATGCTTTGTATTTTTGATAACAGTTTTCCTATAATTAATAGAAAGGTTAAGAACGATGGGGAAAAACCATATCTATTGTTTTACAAAGGAAATTTATCGTTATTAGGGAATTTAAATAAGAATGTTGCTGTGATCGGGCTGAAAGATCCTGATAAAAAAACAATTAAAAGGGGAGAGGACATTGTTAGGGATCTTGTAGAAAATGATCTTGTGATAGTGAGCGGATTAGCATTAGGTTGCGATGAAATGGCTCATAAGGCTTGTTTAGAATCTGATGGTAAAACAATAGCAACTTTACCCTCACAACTGGATAAAATACATCCGGCCCAAAATCGGGGTTTGGCAGAGGAGATAGTAAACAAAGGAGGATTACTTATATCTGAGTATTATAAAGATGCTATTTCGGAAAACGAAACAATTAACAGATTTGTTGAAAGGGACAGATTGCAGGCCATGTTTTCAAAGGCAGTTATATTAATAGCCAGTTATAGAAAGGGAGAAGGGGATAGCGGTTCGCGTCATGCAATGGAGGCTGCAAGAAAATACGAAATAAAAAGATATGTTATGTATAATAGTAAAACAGACAGGGATAATAAACAATTTGGTTTGAACAGGGATTTAGTTGACAATGAAGACATGGGGCAAGTGAAAATTTTGCAAACTAGTTCGATTGACCATATTAAGTCGTTTGAAAACCCTAATTTGTATTTAAAAACAGGTTCATATATCGGTGAACAGTTAACTATCCTATAAAAATAATGGAGAGATATGTTTTTGATTTAGATAACGGTTTAATATAAATTGCTGTGGGCTAAACGATGAGTCTTCTCGGGTCAAAGGTTATGGGATAATAGCAGATAATTTGATTGGGGTTTCTGATGACGGAAACCCGGATACAACTGACATTTCGGATGTCTCCAATAGCCTTTCCCCCCCAATGTTTCTCTATCTTCAATGGCTTGTCCTCAATGGTCTTCCAGGTTCCAGCGTAGAAATATAAATTTTATCCTTTACATTAAACATATATTCTGGTAATATAATATCAAGAACGTATGTTCGAAGACAATAATATAACAAATCAATTTTTAGATTATTTGCTACCATTTATAGGATAATTACAATTGTGTACATAAAGGAAACAAAAATAATTCCGGTACGAAACAATCTAATTTTTGTGAAATAGATGGCTATTATTTTGGCTATGTTACGACGGGGCCGGAAAATAATAAGGATAATTAATATGTTATAATTAACATATGGGGTGAGTTTATGAAAAAAAATCCATTAGTTTCTCCTGTCGTCAAATGGGTGGGAGGAAAACGGCAGCTATTACAGGATATTTTAAAACATATACCGGATAAATATTCTACCTATTATGAACCTTTTGTCGGCGGGGGCGCTGTTCTTTTCCACTTGCAACCCAGAAAAATGGTAATCAACGATATAAATGAAGAGTTGATGAATGTTTATAATGTTATATGTAATAATGTCGAGGAATTAATAGAGGATCTGAAAAAACATAAAAACGAAGCAGACTATTTTTATAAAATAAGGGAACTGGACAGGGATAGAGAAAAATATGCTCAACTGAACAATATTGAAAGGGCTTCACGGATCATTTATTTAAACAAAACCTGTTATAATGGGTTATTTAGGGTAAACCGGCAGGGGGAATTCAATACCCCCTTCGGAAGATATAAAAATCCAAATATTGCGAATGAAGCCACATTGAAGGCGGTAAATAATTATTTTAACAAAGCAAAAATCACACTTAAATGCGGGGACTTTGAAGAAGCTGTAAAGGGCATAAGAAAGGGCAGCTTTGTATACTTTGATCCCCCTTATGATCCAGTTTCGGAGAGCGCAAATTTTACAGGCTATGACAAAGGTGGTTTTGACAAGGACGAACAAATAAGGCTTAAAAAACTATGCGATAAATTAAATAATAGGGGCGTTAAGTTTTTACTCTCTAATTCATCTACAGAATTTATATTAGATCTGTATAAAGACTATAATATAACAATTGTTAAAGCTAAAAGGTCTATTAATTCAAAGGGTGATGGCAGAGGAGACGTTAATGAAGTGTTGGTGAAAAATTATGAGTAGTACAAAAAATAATCTTGCATGGATGCAATTGTTTGAAAAATATAAAATCCCGGAAAAAATCAGAAAACATGGCATCTTTGAAATTTCCGCTAAACAGATCAACGAATTTAGGGAAGCCAGGCTGATGACAAAATTCGATCATAGAAGGAATTTGCCAGTGATTTTTAAAAGGCATAGACTTTCTATTCTTCCGATTACTCGGGGAACTTATTTGATCTCTCAATTTAAAAACTATAAAGATTTTGAGGAGAAAGAGACAGAAATAATTAGAGTGCCATTTCCAATCTACATAGAAAGTGTCAACTATGAAAATATTACAAGCGAAGCAATGGCTTTGAATTGTGCTTATATTACGGGTATACTAGCTGATTTTATAAATGATGAGGGAATTTTACCAACAGTCAGCGGAAGAATGAGTTCCGGAACCTTCAGTTTTGAAATAGAAACGTTTTTAGGGCCTAATGCTTGTATCGATGTTTCTAATTCACAAATTGAAATTGACGGCGGTTACGAGGGTATTGAAAAATTAGCATTAGTTGAAGCCAA
>CAYOGD010000175.1:0-2859 GCA_964403395.1 uncultured Alkaliphilus sp. | reverse complement strand
CTTGAAAAAAATAAAGCCCTGCTTAAGATTCAAAGAAGGCTCCACAATCTGTTGCTGGAAAGAGGATTTGAATTAGAGGATAGGGAGTATAAGCCCCATTTAACTATCGGAAGAAAGATAACAATGGACAGGGATTTTAATCCCGACAAATACATAGGGCAATTAAAAAAAATAAAGGTCACTGTCGACAAAATTGATCTTATGAAATCAGAAAATATAGGCGGACAATTAAAACATACTGTTATTTTCTCTAAAGAACTTCGTTAGCGGAAAAGAGACGGGTAAAATGCTTTCCCGAAATGTCCCCTTGACATCTTGACATCCCGTACTTGCCTTATTTATTAATCCAAAAAACAAGGTGGGCAAAATGCTTTTCCGTACCGGGCAAAACATCTCGCATTCTGTGTGTGTATCTATTTAATTGATGAATATAATCAATGGGCAATTAAAACATACCATTATTTTCTCCAAAGAACTTCATCAAGCGGTAAAAACAGAGAAGTAAGGGCCGAAACTCCAGGACATTGTAAGTGGTGAGTTGTACAAGAACTCCATCAGGCGGTAAAAACAAAAAAGTAAGGGCCGAAACAGGTGAAGGCCTCGCCTTCCTATGCGCCATCCTGCACTTTCACCTGTCTCTCTTGTTTTACCCTGTCTTTTAATTCAGTGCTCTGTCCCAAAAACGCTTCTGTGCTATTGCATCCATAAAATCACTTTCGAAATTTTTGTTATTTGCTGCAAGAACAATGCCCATGGTATTGCTGAATTGTGCCTGTTCAATATAAATTTGTCCTGTCGTTGCAACACCTATCGGTTTATAATGTTTATACGCTTTATAACAAAACTCCATAATCTTACAATCAAATTCAGCTTGGTTCACCGCAATGCCCCCGACAACATAGAGTGCATCGTATAATACAGGGGATTTTGTCTTAAAGGTTTCTCCGACATCCAATTGTTTTCCGTCATCACTTGTAACAGGGCCTAATCTTTCGCTGATTATATCAAAAAATGCGCCGTTATCGTTCAACGAGTTCAATACGCCCATTACTTCCCTGCTATTAAAATCATTTCCTATCAATATGCCGACTTTTTGTGTAGCGGCAGAATGTGGGGTGTTAGCCATACTGACCGCAGGCGAGTTTCTTGATTCGGAAACATTAGAGTTCTTTGGCCGCTCTACGCCAAGATTATCGGCAAAAGCACACGCCATATCCTTGTCCACATTCGCCCACATTTCAACATTTCTCTTCCTGACATCTATACTTTTGACATATTGGAGATGAAAAATGAATGTATCCACGAGGTCCTTTTTCTCAAAAGGTGCTAAACTGTTCCAGAAAAGCCTTGCCTGTGAAAAATAATTATCGAATGAGACGCTTGGGAGATTTCTCGTTACAGTTCCTTCGACCTTTGTCGGGTGGTATATATATCCGCCATTTTCCCGCGATGCCTCCGCCGGGGTATTATTTGCTAATATATTTTCATGTTGTGCAATACTGTCAACATCAATTCGATATTTTGAATGGCCGTCCCTGTGGTTGGTATTCACATCGCAGATAGGCCTGTTGACCGGTATTTCATTAATATTTGCCGTACCGAGGCGATGATAATCCGTATCTCGGTAAGCAAAGGTCCTGCCCTGCAAAACAGGATCGTTGGAGCACTCAATTCCCGGGATAAGGGTAGAGGGGTCGAAAGATGACTGTTCTTCCTCTGCGAAAAAGTTATTGACTAATCGATTTAAAGTCAGTTTACCGATGATATCAACGGGGATTGTCTCTTCCGGCCAAAATTTTGTAGGATCCAAAACATCAAAATCGTATTTGAGTTCGTCTTCCTCGGGGATCAATTGTATACCTAATTCATATTCGGGGAACATACCTTTTTGAACGGCCTCTATGATATCCCGA
Source organism: uncultured Alkaliphilus sp. (assembly GCA_964403395.1). Classification (GTDB taxonomy): domain Bacteria; phylum Bacillota; class Clostridia; order Peptostreptococcales; family Natronincolaceae; genus JAAZJW01. The sequence goes on along the minus strand of CAYOGD010000175.1, from coordinate 946 downwards.
CGGTGAAAGTCCGGATCGACACCTCCGATAATGCTCGCCTCATCCAGCAATAAAGAATGGACCCCAAGCTTGGGCTTCCATACAAATCTGACAAAGGTAGATTTTCCTTGTTCGTTGATAAAGCGGAATGCATTGATAGGCCAACCTTCCATCATCCTCCAGCTTCTTGGGCGGCCCCTTAAGGACATCAACCACATCACCATATGAGCAGATTCCTGATTACTTGCTACATAATCCCAAAAATTATCATGTGCTACAGTGGCCTGAGGTACATCTGTAACAGGGTTGGGCTTTACCGCGTGCACCATATCCATAAATTTCATAGCATCCGCAAGTATAAAAATAGGAAATTGAAGCGACAACATATCATAATTTCCCTCTTGTGTATAGAATTTAACTGCAAAACCGCGTATATCCACTGCCGTATCCTTGGAACCCTTGCTGCCGATAAAGTTTGAAAAGCGAGTAAAAACGGGAGTTTTGGTGCCGGGTTCCTGCAGAAACCCTGCTACCGTATATTCTTTCATCGATTTATATAATTCGAATTCTCCATATAAACCGAATCCTCTGGCATGAACTACTTTTTCCGGTATCCTTTCACGATTGAAACGCGATTGTTTTCTGTAAAAATCAGTGTCCCGCAACAATACGGGGCCGCGCATCCCTGCCCTTAGGGTCCATCGATTGTTAGAAACTTTGTACCCGGAATCGCTTGTCATTGTCTTTCCCGAACCGGTGTTTACTTCACGATGTTGTTCAAGTTGTTTATTTTTTGTGTCCCCGCCGGCCGGATCGATATTTTCTCTTTTATCCAAACTATCACTTCTCCCATATACCATATTTTAGAAGTATCTTTCAAGTCTTCTAAGCATTTTTTAAATTGAAATATTCTAATGTTATAATTATCTAACAAGTCTTCTAAGTATCTTTTAAATTGAGATATCCT
>CAYOGD010000174.1:0-2924 GCA_964403395.1 uncultured Alkaliphilus sp. | reverse complement strand
AGGAGGGGGCCATGAAGAGAAAAAGTTTTTTTGGTATAATCATGATTGTGTCAATATTTGTTTTTTTATTCTTTGGAATAGTTGATGCAAATACAGGGGGTAAAAATGTATATGTGATACCGATAAAGGGGGACATAACTCCGGCTACTTATTATTATGTAAAGCACAATTTAAAAATTGCGGAACAGGATTCGAATGCCGGGGTTGTAATATTTGAAATTGACACCTATGGCGGTAGGATTGATTCTTCTGAAAAGATAAGCAGCTTGATTTTAAATACCCAGTTACACACCATATCTTTTGTTAATACAAAAGCGGAATCAGCGGGTGTTTTATTGACCATTTCTGCAAATAATATTGCTATGGCACCCGGTAGCACCATAGGATCCGCTGAAACAATTCCAAACACAGAAAAGGTACTCTCTACCTGGGTGAGCATGCTCAGGAGCGTAGCACAGGAGAGGGGGAGGGACGAGCAAATAGTAGTGGCTATGGCGGATAGGTCTATATCTATTCCGGGTATTGTCGAAAAGGACAGGCTGTTAAATATAACCACATCGGATGCCCAAAAATTAAAATTTACCGATATAGTTTCCCGGGATTATGATCAAATTTTGAAATCATTAAATATATCTTATAGCAATATAGTCATGGCTGAAACAACCAATGCTATCAGATTAGTTCAGTTTGTTACCAATCCATATGTAGCGCCTATCTTGTTGACAATAGGGTTTATAAGTTTCTTGGCTGAAATATTTATTCCGGGTTTTGGTATAACAGGGACGATAAGTTTAATTTCATTTGCACTTTATTTTAGCGGCAATGTGTTAGCCGGCAATACCGGATGGTCAACTGCTATTATTTTTCTGGCAGGTATAGTTTTGTTGCTTATAGAGGCTTTTATTCCCGGGTTTGGTGTAGTGGGCATGGGCGGAATATTATCTATAATTATCAGTATTTTCTTAGCATCCAGCAGTGTTATGACTGCATTGGTTTCGTTATTGGTTTCATTTACTTTGACCTTGATTATTTTTGCCATCATTTTAAAATATGCTCCAAAAAATAAACATTTTAATCGTATAGTATTAAATACTAAGCTAGATAAAAACAGGGGTTTTACTTCATTTGATAATTATGAAAAATATATAGGTCAAACCGGCACAGTGGTCACACCGCTCAGGCCATCGGGCACAATATCTATAAATGGCCAATTATTGGATGTAATTTCCGAAGGGCAATTTATAGGAAAAGAGGAATCAGTAAAAATTAGTAGAATAGAGGGTATGAGGATAGTAGTACAAAAAATTGATTAGGAGGGATTTTATGCCACAGTTAATGGCTTTTATAGTTGCAGTAGCTATAATATTTATTGTGTTATCCATTATTTTAAGTTTTGTACCGGTAGGATTATGGATAACGGCTTTTTTCTCCGGGGTTAAAATCGGTATATTTACTTTAGTGGGAATGAGATTCAGAAGGGTCCAGCCGAGCCGCATAGTCAATCCTATGATTAAAGCGACAAAGGCGGGTTTGGATTTGGATATAGACAATCTTGAAGGACATTATTTAGCGGGTGGAGATGTAAACAGCGTGGTAAATGCCTTGATTGCCGCACAGAGGGCGGAAATCAGTCTCGAGTTTGAAAGGGCTGCGGCTATCGATCTAGCGGGCAGAAATGTATTAGAGGCTGTTCGGGTGAGCGTTAATCCGAAGGTAATTGAAACACCCAAAATATCAGCTGTTGCCAAAGACGGTATAGAGGTGATGGTAAAAGCAAGAGTGACCGTGAGGGCGAATATTGAAAGGCTCGTTGGAGGTGCCGGAGAGGAAACGATCATAGCCAGGGTCGGGGAAGGTATAGTCACTACGGTAGGTTCATCAGCATCCCATAAGAATGTATTGGAAAATCCCGATTCAATTTCCAGAACGGTTTTAGAGAAGGGCTTGGATGCGGGTACTGCTTTTGAAATTTTGTCAATTGATATTGCGGATATAGACGTCGGTAGAAATATAGGGGCGGAATTACAGACAGATCAGGCAGAGGCGGACAAACGAATTGCACAGGCTAAAGCAGAAGAGAGAAGGGCTATGGCCGTGGCTAAAGAGCAAGAGATGAAAGCCACTGTAGAGGAAATGAAAGCAAAAGTAGTAGAAGCGGAGGCGGAAGTGCCAAGGGCTATGGCTACGGCTCTGCGAGAAGGTAAAATTGGAGTGATGGATTACTATAAATTGCAGAATATATTGGCTGATACAGGTATGAGAGAATCCATTGCAAAACTTGATAAGGATGACAATGAAAGGGAAGGAAAGGGTTTGATGAAATAAAAGATTGGTTTTTACTGACAAAGGAAGTGATCATGTGGACTTTAGGACCATACTGGCTTTTGTAATCATTGCTTTTATAGGTTCCTTATTTAATAAAAATAAAACACCGGCCAAACCTACAGTTAAAACTGATGAACCCGTATCTCGAGATCCCGAACCTCTTAAGAAGATACCTGATATCGGAAAAAATAAAGAAAAGAAATTTTTCGGAGGATTCGAAGATTTGTTCAGAGAGGTGAAGCTGGAGCTTGATAGGGCTCTCAGAGAGGCTCAAAAAGGGCAAACTCCTCCTACTATGGAGCAAGGTGCTACGGAGGAAGAGGATACTAAAATAGAACAGAAGATACGCCCTCTAAAGGATACTTCGGCAAGGGATATTAAAAAGGTTGTGGGCAGTGTATATGAAGGAGAAATAGGAAGGGAAGAAAGATATATCAAGTTTGACAAAAAATCGGTTATTCGGGGGGTTATAATGTCTGAAGTTTTGCAAAAACCAAAAAGCTTAAGAAGATAAGGCTTGCCTTATCTTTTTTTGATTATATGATTATAAAACAGGTCTATTAGAATTATTGTAAGCATAAAAATTTAATATAATAGGG
>CAYOGD010000173.1:0-2943 GCA_964403395.1 uncultured Alkaliphilus sp. | reverse complement strand
TCCAACTTCATAGGCATTAAAATCACCTCTTTTCATCTGTTACCGGTTTTATTATCCCTCGTTATTATTATTTTTTCATGGGGAATCCCTATGCCCGCTTCATCCAGGGCCTCTTTGTATGTTTTTCTCATCAAACGCTCCACACCCCAATGTTCCATAGGTACGGTTTTGGCTACGATTAAAATTGCAACACCGAACTTTTCTAATTCCGATACGCCCAACACAGACGGGCCTTCCAAAATTTTATCATTTTCCATTTTTAATTTTTCACTGGCCCTTTCGAGCACATCCATTGCATCATCAATATTTTCATCATAGGCTATAGATATTTCTACTAATGCCCTTGTTCTTCCACTGCTTTTATTGGCAACCCTGCTGATCTCCCCATTAGGAATTATATGAAGGTTTCCGCCAAAATCCCTTATCTTGGTCACTCTCAATGCCATTTCTTCAACTATGCCCTCGATTCCATTTATTTCAACATAATTACCTACCCCAAACTGTTCTTCAAACAGTATAAAAAAACCCGTTATGATGTCCTTCACAAGATTTTGGGCACCAAATCCCAAAGCCAACCCACCGATTCCGGCAGTCGCTATCAGCCCTGTAACATCTATTCCAAAAAATTTAATGACTGCCGTAAACGCTATGAAATAGATGATATATTTAGCCGCGCTTTTCATAAGGCCCTTCATGGTATTTACCCTTATAAAATCTATATTCAACTTTGATTTTTTCTGTTTTTCAACAAATTTGTCGATGATTGAATCAATGATCTTGATGAGAAGTCTTGCAATGATTATAATTAAAATTATTTTTATCGCTATCTTCGTAACTTGGGAAAATTGCTTTGAATCCCTCAAAAAATCTATATTTTCCTTGATTGTGCTTGTTAAAAATCTTCTAACATGTTCCATAAGTATTCCCTCATTTATTTCATATATTTAAATATTATAATAAAACCTGTTTTATTCAATATATTTGATTTGTCGATTTGATATAGTAATCATATTGATTTGAAAATGGGCGAACCCTGTCCGCCCACATAAATAATTTTAAGTCATATTTTTTTTCATGATTTTAATCACTTTTTGGGCCATCTGCCTATTTCCTTCTGCTGTAGGATGTATACCGTCGATATATAAATTTTCCTTCCCCTTTTTATTGATAGGATCATAAAATTCATCAAAAAAATCCACTGCTTCCATCTGCTCCCTATGACTAAAATACAAGATCCAATTTCTGAGCAATGCTATCTTTTTGTTCATCTCTTTTAAATCCCCGGCCATATTGAGAACCTCTTTCGCCATAGAAGGTATTAAGGGCATGGGTACACCTATTATAGGCTGTATCCTGTGATGATACGCCTGGTATACCATAGAGGCCAGATTAGAATATATTACGGCATCGGGTATTTGAAAAGCCAAGTCGTTAGAGCCTCCCATTATCAATACATATGCAGGTTTTTCTTCCACAACATCCCGTCCGAACCTGGATAACATTCCTCCCGTAGTATCCCCGCAGATACCCTTGTTTTTAACCTTTATCTCTAAATCCTTTTCTACTATCTGCGGCCAACTGTTTTTTCTGGTCATTTTGAACCCGAAAGTCAAACTGTCTCCTATACAAACAAGTTTCAATTTTTCATCTCCCTATAAATTTTTCGTTTAACTATCAAACAGGCATGTTAAAAACTCCTCTTTGGTGATCCTTCCCAGATAATCGCCAATAGGAAAGCCCTCTAATGCTTTTTCTACTTCCGTTTCATCATACCTTATGCCTTTTAGCTTTTCCTCCAACACCGACACATCTTCCTTGCCGAAAAAATCTCCATATATCTTACAGTTCTCTATCAATCCCTTTGTCACTTGAAGCCTTGCCTCCACACCGCCGCCGGTAAATCTTTTATAGCCTTTATAGTTGAATTTGGGGGACCTGCCAAAATTCCATTCCCATGTATTATATTTCTCGTCCACCATCTTCTGTATGGCTTTTTTATCTTCCTCCGTGAGCTCATAGATTTCAAACGGTTTATTTTCATATTCAAATATGTTTTTTAATAGCAATTCTCTGAATTCAAATACATCAATATCTTCTTTCACATAGGGTTTAATATTCGTGACCCTGCTGGATACGGATTTTATACCTTTTGACTCTATTTTATCCCTTTTAACCTTCAATGCTTTTGATAAAACGTCCAACTCGGAATCAAAAAGAAGAGTTCCGTGATTTAATACCCTTCCCCTCACTATGCTCTGTGCCACACCTGAAAATTTCTTTCCATCGATAGTGATATCATTTCTTCCCGATAATTCACAGGGTATCCCCAATCGCTCCAATGCCTTCAAAACAGGAATCGTATAAGCTTTGAAATCTATCTCGCCCAATGATTCCGCTTTTATGATGAAGGAGAAATTTAGGTTTCCGGAATCATGATAAACTGCCCCACCACCTGTAACTCTTCGAACAACTTGAATATTATTTTCTTTGACATATTCCATATTGATCTCTTCAACAGTATTTTGATTTTTTCCCACAATTATTGAAGGGTTGCTTATCCATAATAGAACATATCCGCCTTCTTCTAAATCTAAATTCTTAAAAACATATTCTTCAAAAGCTAAATTATATTGCGGAATTGCGGAATAATTTTCTATATATTTCATTTTTAACTCTTCCTTCCCCCTATAAATTTTATATTTATGTATGTTATTTTTTTAAATTATAACAGAATACAAATTGTTTATCAATAAAAGTAATTTGCCATTTTCCGAAATCATGCGTATTAAAATCAAGGGATAGAAGGTTAGGAACTAAAAAAACCATGAGTATTTCCATGGTTTTAATATTTTATTCTATTTTTAAAAGCCGTGCACCTCAATTCGACCCGCCTTCATAGGCGTTACCTAAATAGTTAGTTCAAATTAGGCACTCCTGCGGCAC
>CAYOGD010000172.1:0-2945 GCA_964403395.1 uncultured Alkaliphilus sp. | reverse complement strand
TCCCATTCTGTTGTATCTGCCATCCGCAATAATTCGTCCCGTCATATTCTATTTCAATTTTTATATTCCTCATTTTATCACCCTTGGCCAATATAAAAACTGACCCTACTTGTAAAAATTAGTACACACTTTGAAATTTAATATAAAATACAAAGTGAATACATTTGAGAATATGACTATAATTCCCAGCGAATGAAGATGAAAAATACGTGAAGCAACCTGCATGTCCGAAGCGAAGCAAGTTTGCAGGTTGTAGTATTTTTCATTGGAATAAGCTGTAGGAATTATTCATATTCGAAACTAGTATGAACGTGTATCTTTATATTAAATTTTAAATAGAACTTCTTTTATCAAAATCTCCCCATCAATAGTCTATCAAACTACCCTATGAACAACCAAAACAACTAATAAAAATGAAGCAACGGTCAAGGCTATTGTATCCTTCCTTCTCATCTTCAATTCCTTCATTTTGGTACGATTTTCACCGCCGCGATAACACCTTGCCTCCATCGCCATAGCAAGTTCATCCGCCCTTCTGAATGCACTGATAAATAGAGGGACCAACAATGGAACCAGGCCTTTTGCCCTGCTGATTATATTACCGCTCTCAAAATCCGCCCCCCTTGCCATCTGGGCTTTCATAATCTTGTCTGTCTCTTCAAGCAATGTAGGAATAAACCTGAGCGCTATCGTCATCATCATAGCCAATTCATGAGCAGGCACTCCTATCTTCCTCAGCGGATTGAGCAGCTGTTCTATTCCATCTGTTAAGGATATGGGCGAAGTGGTCAATGTCAGCAGAGAAGTCCCCACAACAAGCAATATCAACCTGAATGCCATAAAAATTGCCCTGTATACGCCCTCTCTGGTAGCATTGAGGGGCCCTATGCTCAAAATAATATCTCCCTGGCTCATGAATACATTGACTAAAAATGTAAATATAATTATTATCCTCAGAGGTTTTAAGCCCTTTAAAATATATTTCAGTGGTATTTTGGATATGAATACCACACCTAATATAAAAGCTACAATATAGGCATAAGGAATAAAGGTATTAATAATAAATAATCCCGCTATCAATGCAAATGTGACCAATATTTTTGTTCTGGGATCCAATTCATGAACATAGGACCCGGTCGGATAATATTGGCCAATTGTAATATCCTTAAACATTTTCTCTGCTCCTCAGCCACTTCAAAATTTCTTCCTTAGCCTCTTCTACTGTGAATATATCTTCTTTCAGATTGATATTCTTTTCTTTCAACGCCCTTACCAGATAGCTTATCTGCGGAACCCCTAAACCTATAGATTCCAAAGCTTCTACTTCCCTGAACACTTCCCTGGGCGTACCTGAAAGTATTATTTTATTGCCATGCATAACGATAATACGGCTCACTAATTTTGCAACATCCTCCATACTGTGGGATACCAAAATTATTGTGTTTTTATACCTGTCATGAAGGGTTTTTATTTCCTCTAAAACCTCATCCCTCGTTTTGGGGTCTAAGCCCGATGTAGGCTCATCCAATATCAATATCTCCGGTTTCATGGCAAATACACCGGCTATCGCTACCCTTCTTTTCTGTCCTCCGCTTAACTCGAAGGGGGATCTGTCTTTCAATTCATCGAAAGGTAATTTTACCAATTCCATGGCTTCTCTTATTCTTTCATCTATTTCCGCCTCAGACAATCCTAAGTTCCGGGGGCCGAAGGCGATATCCTTATATACTGTCTCTTCAAAAAGTTGGTGTTCGGGATATTGAAAAACCAGCCCGACCCTCCTTCTTATGTCGCTCAATTTAACAGTTTTTTCCGTGATATCGATTCCGTCGATAATAATTTTACCTGATGTGGGCTTTATCAGTCCGTTTAAATGCTGCACCAAGGTGGATTTGCCGGACCCTGTATGTCCGATAAGCCCTATAAATTCTCCGGTTTCAATTTCCATATTGATATCATCCAAAGCCTTGGTTTCAAACGGAGTATTCGGATTATATATATATGTTAAGTTTTCTACTTTAATTGACATAATTCCATCACCATTTCATCTACAGTCAGTATATCCCGGGGCAGCTCAATTCCCTCTCTTATTAATTCATTAGTCAAATCTGTCATCTGGGGTACATCCAATCCCAACTCCTTTAACTGCTCCACCTTGGAGAACACTTCCTTGGGTGTACCTTCCAACACTATCTGTCCGTCCCCCATCACTATAACCCTGTCCGCATTTACGGCTTCCTCCATAAAATGTGTGATATGAACTATCGTGATATTCTCTTCACTATTGAGCTTTTTTATGGTGCTGATCACTTCTCTACGGCCCGCAGGATCTAACATGGCAGTCGGTTCATCGAATATTATACAGTTGGGCCTCATAGCTATGATGCCCGCAATTGCGATTCTCTGTTTTTGCCCGCCCGATAACAGATGGGGCGCTTTATCCTTGTATTCTGCCATATCTACAATATTAAGGGATTCCTCCACCCTATTGCGTATCTCTGCCGGAGGAATACCCAGGTTTTCGGGGCCAAAAGCCACATCTTCTTCCACTATGGTAGCGACTATCTGATTATCCGGATTTTGAAATACCATCCCGGCATTTTGCCTGATTATCCATACATTTTCCTCATCCTTTGTGTTGAGCCCTTTCACAAACACATCTCCCTTGGTAGGCAGTAAAAGAGCATTCATATGCTTGGCCAATGTAGATTTTCCGGAACCATTGTGCCCGATAATCGCTATAAACTCACCGGGCTCCACAGTAACTGTTATATCTTCCAATGCCAATGTGATTTCTTCCTTATCACTTCTATAATAAAATTGTATGTTTTGTACCTCTACCATTTTAGGCATGATATAATCCCTTCTCTATTCTTGCAAGTCATGTGTCAAGACTCTTGTATATTCAAGTATATTATATTATAACTTATTTTTTACTCGTTTGC
>CAYOGD010000171.1:0-2951 GCA_964403395.1 uncultured Alkaliphilus sp. | reverse complement strand
TTGTAAGCGGAGAGGCGGTTTAAAAGTTTATTCTTTATAAATCTGATGATAATTACTTAGAGACGCATTATTAGGCAATTATCCAGCATTAAAATTTAATACAACAATACACTTAATCCCGCCACAGGGGACAGTCCCTCTGGTCAACAAAGATTGACCAGCACGGACAGTCCCGTGGCTTCATATATTTTCAAATGAATACAAGTTGTTATCCACCGCATATAATGGGTACAATACATGTATTCGACAGCATATAATTTGCAATATATCCCATATATTTATTAAGGGTGATAAAATGAATCTATTTCAAATATTTACAATAATTTATACAATAATAGGCATAATAATCGGTATAGATATACTATTGGACAACCGTGATCCCTCCAGTACGGCGGCATGGCTCATGGTCCTATTTATTTTACCGGTCGTTGGAATATTTTTGTATTTATATATCGGCAGAAACCATCGCAAGAAAAAAACATTTATTAAAAAAAGAAATCAGGATTATATCATTTTAAACAATTTACTGAAAGAACAATTCCCCTTTATAAATTATAAAAAAATATTTAAAAAAGAATTCAATGACATCAGGGGCAAAATAATTCCGCTATTGTTAAATAATACAGGATCTCCTATTACAGTAAACAATAAAGTTAAAGTATTACAAAACGGGGAAATAACATTCACAGAAATATTAAATGCTATTGATAATGCAAAAGAACATATACATATAGAATATTTTATTATAAAAGATAGCCATATAGGAAGAAAGTTCCAACAGGCACTGATAAAAAAAGCGGAAGAAGGGCTGGAAATAAGGCTTATATACGATGCCGTCGGCAGTATCAGGCTCAGAAAAGGCTTTATTAAACCGCTGAAAGATGCAGGTGTACAGGTTAAATGTTTTTTGCCCGTAGCACTGCCCTTTTTTGGAGTCAGATTAAATTATCGAAATCATAGAAAAATATTAGTGGTAGACGGTAAGATAGGTTTTACCGGCGGAATAAATATAGGCGATGAATACTTAGGAAAAAACAAAAAAATGGGTTTTTGGAGAGACACGCATCTTAAAATTGAAGGAGAAGCGGTATACGTGCTTCAGGGAATATTTTTAGCTGACTGGCATTTTGTCTCCGACGAGACCATAGATGATTTTAAATATTTTCCGTCTCAGGGCTATTGCGGAGAAAAAATTATACAGATTGCATCCAGTGGACCGGATTCCCATTGGGCTTCAATCCATCAGGCATATTTTTCCGCAATCAACAGCGCAAGGGAGAGAGTATATATTACAACCCCCTATCTTGTTCCCGATGATGGAATTTTACTTGCATTAAAAACGGCTGCATTGAGAGGAGTGGACGTAAAACTTCTGTTGCCTATAAAGCCGGATCATAGAACTGTATTTTGGGCATCAAAATCTCATTTTGAAGAATTGCTTGAGGCGGGGGTAAAGATCTACCAATACGAAAAAGGATTTGTGCATGGTAAAGTATTCATTGTAGACAATAATTTTGTTTCTATAGGCACTGCTAATTTAGATATACGCAGTTTTAAATTAAATTTTGAAGTGAATGCTTTTATCTATGATAAAGAAGTGAATCAAGACTTGGCGCGGGATTTTTCAGAGGATTTGCGAGCCAGCAGGAAGATATTCTTAAAAGAATACAAAAATAGATCAATTATACACAAGGTTAAAGAATCCATAGCCAGGATTTTTTCACCGATATTATAAGCCTCTCAAAAAATGCAATGGGGATGGCTCAATGCACATATAGTGTACAACCTGCTATCCCCATGCATATTATATTAAAGCCGTACTGAAATAACGTTCGGCTCTGTCTGCCAACACAGTTGCTATCATCTTATCTTTACCGTATTTTTCCGCTGCCTGTATAGAAGCCCAGACATTCGCCCCGGAAGATGTCCCTACCAATAGTCCCTGTATTTTTGCCAGCTTTCGTGCTGTTTGTACCGCATCATCGTCCGTAACTTCTATCACTTCGTCTACAAGGGAAGTATCTAACACCGGAGGAACAAAACCATCTCCTATACCCTGAATTTTATGCAAGCCGGGCTCGTGCCCTAAGAGAGCCGAAACATTTTTAGGTTCCACCGCCACAACAAGGATATCAGGATTCTTTTCCTTCAAAAATCTACCTACTCCACATAGAGTACCGCCACTTCCTAATCCTGAAACAAACATATCTACCCGACCATCCAATTGGTTCCATATCTCCTTAGCAGTAGTACGATAATGAATTTCAGGATTGTTGGGGTTTTTAAATTGCTGAGGCACAAAGATTGAAGAATCTGCTCCGGCTCTTTTTTCAGCTTCTTCCACCGTACCTGCAATACTCTTTTCTGCAGGTGTAAGTACAAGTTCTGCCCCAAGCGCAGCAATAAGTTTTTTTCTTTCCTCACTCATATTTTCAGGCATTACTATTACAACTTTATAGCCTTTCTGTACACCGACAAGAGCGAGCCCTATACCGGTATTACCCGATGTCGGTTCCATTATAGTCATACCGGGTTTTAACTTGCCCTGTCTTTCGGCTTCCCCAATCATAAATTGTGCCACGCGATCCTTTATGCTTCCACCGGGATTTAAAAATTCTGCCTTGGCATATATATTCAAGCCCGTCATTTTTTCCAGGCTCATTATGGGTGTATTGCCTATAAGATCCAATACTGTTTCAGTCGCTTTCATGGGTCTATCCCTTCCTTTTCATGCTTACTTTAAAATTTTATATAATTTTTATTGATATCATATTATTGCTTAAAAACCTTTCTGTCCATCCAATTTTGCCATAATAGTACCTCGGTAAGAGTTTACCAATTTTTCGAGAGAAATGCAACAAAAATTATACTTCTTATGTTTACCATTCTTTATCATCCGGCTTATCTATTAAACCAAAATGTGCTTAAACATATTAATTTTTCCAAGATTA
>CAYOGD010000170.1:0-2955 GCA_964403395.1 uncultured Alkaliphilus sp. | reverse complement strand
TAAATGAAATTAGCACAGAATCCTTTGATAGACTTATTCAAGAAAAGACAATACCAACCAATGGATTTTTATCCACCGGATTGGATTTAATGAATAACATAGCTGCAGGTGGCGATTATTCAATCTCATTGGGAACGGCCCTAACTGTTGTAGGCTCAAGAATTGCCTGTATTGGTAGCAAGATAGGAAATAAATTTGTTGCCCTTGGGGCTATTCTGGTTTCTTATAAGGTTATAGACCAGTGGTGTAGGGGAGTTACTGTTTACAATATAATAAGGGACAATGCTTTTTCCATATTGGAGTTGGTGGTTTTAGGAGCTGCTATAGCCTATTCTTCTTCAATACTGCTAGTTTGTGGTGCAGGTATCTGGATAGCAGGTATGGTTGATAGCAGTTACAGAGAATCAGACAATCCTCATGAGTATATTTCAGATATTGAAAGGATATATGATGCCTTCAACAGGGAACATATTACTTATTTGGAAAATGAAAATAGGTGTACCTACTACCTTCCTTTACCGGGAGAAAGAAAAAATTTTCATCCGGGTGAAAGATCTATGTCAACTAAAAAGGCCTGGTCTGTAGTGGTAAATAATATCCACATGGCTAACAAGGAATACCCTAATTTGATTCAACCTAAGGTAAATCACCTTCTTGGAAGTTATAGTGATGTATTTTGGAATGTTCCCAGGTCCAGTATTTTATACTGGATAGATGAAAATAATCTTGCTCCGAAAGATAAAATGGCTAAGGATATAGAATGGCCGGATGAAGCAACTATTGAAAACTACAAAAAGAGAAATATTCAAAGAATGCATGACAGGCTTCATTCTCTCTACAAGATGATGGCAGAAAAACAATTGGCAGACCTTTGGACAGATCTTTATACTACAACCTTTGAACTGGCGGAAGAGCTCAATCAGACTATGACCATTGAAGTGAAAGACCCCTTGTTAAAGGAACCCGGATTTGCAAAATCTATTTATACGAGTAAAGGTCTATATCTTATGAATAACGGCGTATATAAAAATGATTTTTATTGTAAAGAAAGACATTTAGATTCAGACAGGGTATTTACTTGCAATGTCTACCACTATATAACTGCAGATATCCCATCTGAGTTAATAATTTTAGCCGCAGGAGAGGATATAGATACTGCTTTAGAATATGAAAAATATCAAATAGAAGGAGATTATCCCGGTATAGAAGATAGGATTTCCTTTGAAGCAGATATACCTCTTACTGTCATACCTTTAGCAGAAAGGGAAGTGGCAACCGGAACAATTAGACTGAAACCATTCTTGGGGGGATCCGGTATGAAAGAGGAAGGTTTATATAAAATTGTAGAGACATCCATCGAAAACATGGGGGCAATTGCAATTGATGGGAATGGCAATTTTACCGGAACGGGCTCTTTCAACTTTTCAGATCCGGAGAGTGATCTTCAAGAAAGCAGTTATACCGGCAGCTTGACTTTTAGTGGCCAAATAGATATTGCTGCCATAGAAAGGGCAGAATCAGCCAAAGAAGATGTCCATGTAGGAAGTTTCCGTCTTCTTGGTGAAGGGCAAAGTAAGGAAGCGGGTTATAATATAACTGATCAGTATGGGGAAATTGCCTTTGTCGAAATCAGCTATTTCAAAGATTACTTTTTTGATGAAGAAGGAGAAATAGATGCTGCTATATCTCAGGAAGGGCAAGTATACCTGTCTTTATGGTTTGAAAAAGGAAAAGGTGAAAGAATTACTGAATGGACGAATCTTTATCCCCCACCTTGGGAACACGCTAATAAAAAAGGTACTGAAAGGGAATTGATTTCAGATATCTTGTGGCCCATAAAATTTGATTATCAGATTATTAAATAGGGGTAAAAAAAGGTTTCCTATGGTAGATGCCGCACAAATGAAATACTAGAGTTTATTTGCGGCAAGGGCAGATTCGGTTTAGATGAAGACTGTCGCCCGCCGTACCCTTGCTTTTAATGGATAAAGACCGGTGTTTAATTTACTGAACATCGGTTTTTTTATTATAGATAAAAACAATACTATAAGACATACTGATTAATATATACAATTGGAAGACATTTATTTATAGTGATAAAATTTAATCAGAATTATCGGGGGACAGAAGGTAGGAGGAGAACAAAAGGTAGGAAAAGTATAATGAGGCCAAATATTATGGGAAAAATGGGAGAGCCCTATTATACTATAGCCTATATAAATAAAATGGGGGCAACAGAAATGAGCAGAAAAGAAGTAGATGCGAGAGGTATGGACTGTCCGTTACCGGTGGTCCACACTAAAAAAGCTTTAGAGGGTATGGAAGAAGGGATTGTTACAACAATTGTAACCGGTGAGGTGGCAAAAGAGAATGTATTAAAACTTGCAAAAAGTATGAATTTGGAAGTTGATATTAAACAAAATAGCCAAGGGGATTACTATATCTATATATTTAAAGAGAAACAAGCAGAAGCAGCAGGTTCGGGGGCTGCAAGCCCGGATGATAAAGAAGATTTTCTTATTTTAATAACTCAAGATAAATTAGGTGGGGGCTCCGATGAATTAGGTGCTGTGTTGATGAGCGGTTATTTATATGCATTGACGGAGGTCTCATCGTATCCTTCCAGCATAATATTTCTGAATGGGGGAGTAAAACTGACCGTAGAGGGTTCTCAGGTATTGGAAGCCATTAGAATATTAGAAACTGAGGGTGTAGAAGTTTTATCCTGTGGGACATGTTTAGATTACTTTGAACTGGAAGACAAGTTGGCAGTCGGCACCGCAAGTAATATGTTTACTATAGCTGAAAAGCTGAATGAAGCCGGAAATACGATTACTCTCTAATCGGAAAAGGTATTTATTTATCGCTTTCAGGGATTAGTAGGTTTAACATTGCATGCCAAACTCGGACTTGCCGGGGTATTCCGATTTCAAAAATGATTGGAAACATGACATG
>CAYOGD010000169.1:0-3015 GCA_964403395.1 uncultured Alkaliphilus sp. | reverse complement strand
AAACTCGGACTTGCCGGGGTATTCCGATTTCAAAAATGATTGGAAACATGACATGATGTACTGAATCCGCACATGTTCAATCCGCGCATGTTAAATTTGTGCATATTGAATTCGCATATGCTGAATTTGTGCTTGCCGAAAGTATCCTGATTTTTAAAATGGTTGAGAGCATGATGCCTCGCCTCAAATTTTAAAAATGGTTGAGAGCATGATGTCTCGCCTCAAAGGGCGGGGCTATTTTTTTGCCTTATTTCAAATTTAAATATTTTTATGTTTCAACAGTTTTGGCTGTCCTATTATTTAAGATATAATTTTTGATTGGCAGAAACCAGGAAAAGGGACAAATATCCTTTCATTTTTATAAAATTAGCTATATAATCTTATTAAACAAGATAAAAGAGGAGGCGACAGCAGTTTTATTATTTTACGCCACTGATGATGGCGGCAGAAATGTAATTACTATATATAATCATATCAAAATATAATAGAAAAATAAATTGCTAACAAATGATGAAGGATATGTCGCAATCTGATATAATTTATTATACACATACCCTACCCATGCTACCCAGCAAGGCCATCAAAAATCTGTTAAAACACAGGAAGACGGGTAAAATATTAAAAAGCAGCCTGCAATTTATCAATAAATCGTTATAAAGTCTTAAGTAAAGATATTTTTAGTGATATATTCGATGAATGGTGGAAAAACACTTGATATTGTCATAGTCCATATCTTACAATTTAGAAATATCAACAAAATAATAGAATGTTTTATAAAGGGGTATTGAATAAGGGGACAATTGGTATAGGATACAGAAATAATAAAGGTTTAAATAAATATCAGGAGATTAATAATATGGATATTATTAAAAAATGTATAAATATTTTAATGGGTTATGAAGGCATAATTTTTGCTTATATTTTTGGCTCATATGTTCAGGAGAAAATGAGAACAAACAGTGATGTAGATATTGCAATATATCTAAGCGATAAGATAAACACGGAGACATACCTTAAAATTAAGGCAGACCTATCGGAAATTTTCAAAAAAGAAATTGATTTAATCATATTAAACAATGCTACCCCATTATTGAAATATCAGATTTATAAAAATAACATATTGTTGTTTACTCGTAGTAAAACCATAGAAAGTAATTACAAAGTGAAAACCCTGTTTGAATATAGTGATATTAAAAAATATCTGGACTTGTCTTATGATAAAACAATAGACAGATTAAAAAGAGAGGTGGAATCTTATGGTTGATGTAGAAGTAATTAAACATAGGTTAAACCAATTATCGGTTTCTTTAAACAAAATTGAGAGGTTTAAGGAAATACTCTTAGAAGAATTTCTAGAAGATGATATTATACAGGATGTAGTAGAGTATAATTTATTTATAGCCATAAATATGATGATTGAAATTGCTACTCATATTGTAGTGGATAATAATATGGGAAATCCGGAAACCTTTGGAGAAGCATTTGATATTCTAAACAAAGAAAAATACTTGGATGATAATGAAGCTAAAATCTATAGAAATATGGTGGGTCTTAGAAACATATTATCCCATGAATATCTAAAAATAGATAAAAAGATAATATATGATATTTTAAAAAACAATCTAGTAGATATAAAAAGATTTATTATCTTTATTGATGAGAATTTTGTTTAAATTTGTGACATCAGCCGGCTCAAATGCGGGGGTCACATACAAACCCGATATAACAAAATATCTGATAGATAGGAGAAAATAATATGAGAAAAAAACGAATCTTATGCTTTTTGTTGATTGTATTGTTTGTTTTGCCTATTGTGGCATGCGGTGATAAAGAAATAGGTACCGGTCAAAAAGGAACGGAAACTGTTAACGATCGGGGAACCGGATTGCAAGAAAATAGAGGAGAAGAAGGAACGCCTGGCGGTCAGGAGACCGCATCGCCGGGAGGAGTAGGAATATCCAAGGAAGAAGAGGCGGGAACGCCATCGGAAGGCGAACTGATAAATATTATACATAATGCGGAATCGACACTTTTAAACCTATGCGTCGAGGGTTTTGATGCGGAGTTTCAAGGTATAAAGAAAAAGGGATTTGACCAAGTCTCCGGGGATTTGCTCAAATATTATACGAAGGACTATCTATATCCGACGTGGAAAGATTTTTATGAAAACCATCTTAGCGAATGGGGTTACGGTATGGGAGAGCTTTTTATCTTTGCGGACTATGATGCTGCTAAGGACAGTTTTGCGGGGATGTCAAAGAAACAAGATAAAATAGAGGTTTATTTTAACTATGATATGGGCAGTGACGAATATCATGACCTTAGCAATGGAATAGGGAAATATACCTATATACTGGTTCAATCAAATGAAGGTTGGGTTATTGATGAGATCTTTTTCGAGCAATAATTTTATATCCGATTATTTTTGTTTATTTCAGTTTCAGGCGTATGATATATTTTAATAGCCCGGCCAATTTGCCTTTCCCCGTCTGTTGTCTCCACGTTGCAAGTGTATGATATATTTTAATAACAAAGACTGCCATTGGCAGTCTATAAATTGTTGATAAAGCCGCAGGACAGTATTCGGATGTTTTGCGGCTTTTTAAGTATTGGCTGTTTTTTATCCGCCTACATCAATTTTTTCTCCATGGCATCGATGGAATGTGTCAGAGAATCGACTTGTTTTATCAGGCCTTCCAATTCGTTAGATACCGAATGGTCCCTGATACGGCCATAATTGCTGTCCGCCATAAGTAATTGGATCGAACTTAAATTCTCCCTTATCTTATCACTGCATATTTTCAGGCTGTTTATCTGATCTAATACAGTTGATCTGTTTTTATCGCTCATCATCTTAATCCCTCCCGGATTTATATTGTTTATATTATTCCCATATGTTGCAAAAATATTATTTTAAATATAATTATTGATTTCCGGCTCCCGGCCCTCAAGGTCATAATACAACCTGTATATTACATATATTAATAAGCAGGGAAGAAATAACAAAAGGGGGAA
>CAYOGD010000168.1:0-3050 GCA_964403395.1 uncultured Alkaliphilus sp. | reverse complement strand
AAATAATCGGCGGGCATACGGAAATTACCAACAGCGTCAACAGGATGATAATCAGCGCTACGGCGATGGGGAAACAGCTTAAAGATAAATTGATACTCACCAGGGGTGCTGAAGTCGGGGATGCGGTTTTTATGACTAAACATGCGGGATTAGAGGGGGCATCCATAATAGCCAAAGATCTGGAAAGACAGCTGAAAGATAAAATCGATCATGATATAATCAAGATTGCTCAGGATTTTGTTAAAGATATAAGTGTGGTCAGAGAGGGGATATTAGCCGGCAGTATAGGAGTCCATAGTATGCATGATGCCACCGAAGGAGGCATATTAGGAGCCTTATGGGAATTAGCCGAAGCATCGGGAGTGGGCATAGAAGTATACGGGGACAGTATAAATATAAGGCGGGAAACCCTTGAAATATGCCGGGCACTCTCCATTGATCCCATGAAATTGATTTCCAGTGGTGTCATGGTGATGACAATCCCGGAGGATAAAAAGGATCTATTGATAGATGCCTTTAATGGGGAAGGTATAGAGTTAACGGAAGTGGGAAAAATAACGGATAAAGAACGTGTGCTTATAAAAAATGGGGAAAAGCTAAAATTATTGCCCCCGGATGCGGATGAATTATATAAGGTTATAAACTGATCCGAAATGCGGACCTGCGGGTCTGCTTTTTTGTTCGTCAAAAATATCACTATATTACATATTAATTACAAATTCCCGGATTCGTTGACATGTGTTTTTATATAATGATATAACTAATAGTAAGATGGTTGGTTATTCTAGAGCGGACGGGTTTGATCTACGGGGGGCCTTATCACGGATGGACAATCGGGTTTGCATTATAAAATTATATACTGTGTTAGTTTAAAATGGAGCATTTGTGTCAAAAGGGGGACAACTAATGAAAAGATTAATTTCAGGTATATTGATATTAATAGTTTTTGTCACTTCCTTTACAGTTTCTTTTGCAAATAAATCTTCGGAAAAGGTTTTATTAGAGGAAAATGGGAAGGGAAAAAATTATCAGGTAGTAAATCTTAAAATAGACGGCAAAATAGTAAGGTCTGAAGACGTGCCTCCTATAATTTATCCATTGAACGGTAAGGGGAGAACCTTGATGCCCCTCAGAATGATTGTAGAATATTTAGGGGACAAGCTGAACGCGGATATTGAATGGGACGGGGCTGAGCGGGAGGCAAAGATCAAAACCCGGGAGAAAGAGATTGTTTTACAGATCGATAACCCCTATGCTACGGTCAATGGTGTCAGGAAGAGGCTTCCGGATGATATATCCCCAAAGCTGTTGGCAATAAGAGATGATGGTAAATCCATCGGCAGAACCATGATACCGATTCGTTTTTTTGAGGAGGAATTTGAGCTCGGCATAGAGTGGGATCAAGAGACTTCGACTGCCTTGTTAAGCACACCTGAGAGATCGGGGAGAAACCCTGAGGAGCAGCCAAGGCCGAATCCGGGAACAGATATTCCGCGAGAAGATGTGAATGCCGTAGACATTACAGATATCAGGTTAAGAATGAATGGTTCCACGCCGCAGGTTCGCATAAGAACATCGAAAAAGGCCGATTATAGTGAATTCAAATTGACAGACCCGGAAAGATTGGTGCTTGATTTTGATAATGCTAAATTCAGTTTAAAGGATAGGAATCAGCTCAGGGAAAACGGGATTTTAGATATTGGGACCGGAAACGAGGCCATAAAGGGGATAAGGGCATCACAATTTAAAGCACCGACAAGGTTGGAACCTGACGAATCCTTTGTAACCCGGGTTGTAATAGAATTGGGGAACCTAACTGATTATGAGATAATTTTTGATAACGAGGCCGGAGAATTTATAATAAATTTTGCAAATTATATATATGATGTGAAAAAGGAAATTATAAATGTCAAAGAGGTTATTGTGATAGAAGGAGATATGGTTGATGATTATAAGATAACAAGGCTGAATGAGCCGGAACGTATAGTAGTTGATATCGCAGGTGCAACATTACATAATAAATTAAAAAACAGGACAATAAATATAGACGGCAGAGCCGTGAAATCAATCAGAGCGTCTCAGTATACGACGGAGAACAAAATATCGGATGAAAAAATTACAAGAGTAGTGCTGGATCTTCATGAAAATATGAAACATGAGGAACCTTATGTGGAGGTAAAGGATAATAAACTAAAAGTGCATGTGGAAGGGGAACCTTTTAAAACAATACTGTATGAGGAGACGGGTTGGACAACCTCAAAATTTACACTTAAAGGTTCGAAAGTTACCAGATATGATATGGAACGCCGGTTGATGCCAAATATCATAGATATAACTGTTTCTAAAGCGGACATAGATTTAGAATCCATGAATCTTGATGTTGACGATCATATTATAAAGACAATCAATATAGATGAAAACGGAGAAAATTATAATATTAAATTAGAATTACAGGATGCTGTGGTGCACAGGATGCTTTCCTCCGAGCGGGAAAGGGATTTGGTGTTGGAACTCAATAATAAGGACGCTAAATACAGGGAAATACTTATTATCATAGATCCCGGGCACGGGGGTTCGGATCCGGGGGCAATTTCTCCAATACTCAATATGAGGGAATCGGAAATCGTATTGGATATATCCTTGAGATTAAACAAATTATTGACAGAAGAAGGTTTTAGGACCTATATGACCCGCGTGGATGATTTGAATAAAGATTTTAAGTTGGATTTGCAGGATCGGGTAGAGGCCGCAAATGCGTTGCAGGCAGATTTGTTTGTCAGCGTCCATGCTAATTCATTTATGAGTAATTCTATAAGCGGGATTGAAACCTTTTATTCTCCCAAAGATACGAATGGCAAAAAACTTGCCCAGGTGATTCAATCCACATTGATAAACGATTTAAAAATGGTAGACAGGGGGGCGAAGCCGACGAGTTATTTTGTTCTTGAACACACGATTATGCCGGCAGCCTTGATTGAAACGGGTTTCCTGTCAAATCCATCGGATGAAGCGAAGCTTGCCACAAATAGTTTTAGGGAACAGGTTGCGGA
>CAYOGD010000167.1:0-3064 GCA_964403395.1 uncultured Alkaliphilus sp. | reverse complement strand
AAAAAACAACGGGGACTGTACTTCCGGTCAGTTTTTTTGACCGGAAGGCCTGTCCCCTGTGGTTTTTTTACTATAGAAAAGCATGTGTGAATTTTACACATGCTTTTTTGAATTATTTATCTTCTTCTTTTGCAGCCTCTATCACTTTTTCACTGATTATATGGGGCGCTTCTTCATACCTTGTAAACTCCATAGAGAAACTACCCCTGGCTTGGGTCATGGATCTTAAATCGGTAGCATATTTAAACATCTCGGATTGCGGGGCCTCCGCAACTACTAATTGCATTCCCTTAGGCTGTGGTTCCATACCTAAAATTCTGCCCCTGCGCTTGTTTAAATCGCCCATCACATCACCCATGTAATCTTCGGGCACTATTACCTCAACTTTTACAATGGGTTCTAATAGAACCGGATTAGCGGCCTCTACTCCTTTTTTAAATGCTATTGATGCCGCGATCTTAAATGCCATTTCCGAAGAGTCGACATCATGATAAGAACCGTCATATAATATGGCTCTTATGTTGACTACGGGATACCCTGCAAGCACCCCCGATTCTAAACATTCTCTCAATCCTTTTTCCACTGCAGGTATATAGGATTTTGGAACTGAACCGCCAAAGATTTCTTCTTTAAATTCAAATTCAGTAGGTGCGGGTTCAAAACGGATTTTAACATCACCGTACTGCCCGTGTCCTCCGGATTGTTTTTTATGCCTTCCCTGAACATCGGATTTACCCTTGACAGTTTCACGATAAGGAACCTTAGGATCCCCAAGTTCGACATCTACACCGAATTTATTTTTTAATTTACTTGTGATTATATTTATGTGCAGTTCTCCCTGCCCATAGATAAGTGTCTGTTTTACCTCCGGGTTTCTTTCAAAATAGAATGAGGGGTCTTCTTCTGCCAGGCGTTGAAGCCCGGAGCTGATTTTTTCCTCATCACCTTTTGATTTGGGTTCGATGCTCAGCGCGAGCTGAGGTTTTATAAAATCTATACTGCTATACATGATGGGGTCGTTTATACTGCATAATGTATCCCCGGTGTTGGTATATTGAAGCTTGGCGATAGATACTATATCCCCTGCAAATGCTTCTTCGATTTCAATCTGATTTTTTCCTCTCAACACAAACAGAGAACCGATCTTTTCTTTTTTATCTTTGTTTGTATTTAATACTTCCATGTCCAATGTGAGTTTTCCCGATATAATTTTTAAAAGGGATATCTTGCCGACATAAGGGTCGACAATTGTTTTGAATACCTGTGCCGAAAAAGGTTCGTTCGGCTCTAAGGTTCTTTCTATTACTTCATCCTTATCATGCGGGTTAAAGCCCTTATTTAGCGGCATATCCATAGGTGACGGGGCATAGTCTACCAACATATCCAATAAGGAAAGGGCACCTATATTATTAGTGGAGGAACCGCATAAAACAGGAACTATATCCCCACTCAAGATACCTTTTCTTAGACCTTCCTGGATCTCCTCTTCGGTAAAGGCCTCACCTTCGAAATATTTTTCTAACAGGGCTTCATCGCTTTCGGCAACAGATTCCAAAAGCATTTCACGGATTGGATTTACCCTATCCATCAAATCTTCCGGTATGGGCTTTTCCGAATAGCCTTTCCCGTCATATTCTTCAGCAACCATCTTGACAATATTTATATCGCCTATAAAATTTTCATTTTCGCCGAGTGGAATCTGAAACGGAGTAATTTTATTGCCAAATTTCTCTTTCAGATCATTCAATACTTTATCAAAATCAATATTTTCACGATCCATTTTATTGATAAAAACAAATGCAGGTTTCTCGCTGTCTGTAACAAAATCCCATGATTTTTCCGTACCTACTTCTACACCGTTTGAAGCATCTACCAAAATAACTGCTCCATCCGCAGCCTTGAGGGTACTCTGGACTTCACCTATAAAGTCAAAGTATCCCGGTGTATCTAAAATATTGATTTTATGATCTCGCCATTCTACAGGGATCGAAGATGTACCGATCGATATTCCTCTTGTGGTTTCTTCTTTATCAAAATCTGAGACAGTATTTCCATCTTCAACTTTACCCATCCTATTGATTAATTTAGTAGAAAATAAAATGGCTTCTGTCAATGCCGTTTTTCCGGAACCTCCATGACCTAAAAAAGCAATGTTTCTGATGTGTTTCGCTTCATATATTTTCATGCCTTTCCTCCTCGCTATTTATGCAATTGATTTTTGGATTGTTAATTAGAATATTCTATACATCCGCTAAAAATCCTTTTTTATTTTTCGGAAATTTTCTGATTTACATTAATTACAAAGATAACTGTTAAAAAACACATAATTTGTTATGTATATCATATATAATATTGGAAATAAAGCAATTTAATATACCTGAATTTATGTTACAATATAAAGAGAAAGCGAGTAGGGTGGGTGATTAGATGTCAAAAATTAAAAGCAAGTTTGTCTGTCAGGAATGCGGGCATGAGAGTATCAGATGGTTGGGAAAATGCCCGGGATGCGGCAATTGGAACAGCATGGAAGAGGAATTGATAAGCGGCAAAAGCGAATTCAAGAGATCACCTATAATGAGCAGCCAATCCAAACCCCAGCCCATCAAAGATGTAAAATCCGGTGCATATGAGAGATATGATACCGGCATCAGCGAATTAAATAGAGTGCTTGGCGGAGGGCTGGTAAAAGGGTCCTTAATTTTGGTGTCGGGAGAGCCGGGGGTCGGAAAATCCACATTGATCTTACAAGCAGGCAGCACTGTTGCGGACAGATATGGAAAAATCCTCTATGTATCCGGCGAGGAATCCGAGGAACAGATAAAAATGAGGGGAGAGAGGCTGAACTCTCTTTCAGATAATTTATATATAGTCTCAGAGACGAATGTGGATGTCATCGAGAAGTATATAGAGGAGTATGAACCAGTATTTGTCATCATAGATTCCATACAGTCATTGTTTAAGGAAGATTTATCATCGGCGCCCGGAAGTGTTTCGCAGGTCAAAGAGTGCTCTAATAATCTTATGAGAATCGGCAAGTCCAAAAACATTCCTATGTTTATAGTTG
>CAYOGD010000166.1:0-3094 GCA_964403395.1 uncultured Alkaliphilus sp. | reverse complement strand
AAAGCAGAAAAGAAATTACTTTTGCAAATGCGCAATGGGAAAGCAATATGTTTCATAACGCTGTAGCCGGACTAATAGTGGAAGAAGTTTACGGATACAGTTGGAGGGAAATACCGGGTACAACTCCGGTCACACATGAAGGTTTGCTAAAAGGTGAAATCGATGTGCATATGGAAGTTTGGACTGACAATATACCTAGCTATATGGCAGATATCAAAGAGGGCAAACTAAAGGAACTTGGGGTTAATTTTGATGATAACCATCAAGGTTTTTATATACCGCGATATGTAATAGAAGGTGATAGCAGCAGAGGAATTGAGGCCTCAGCACCGGACTTAAAATATGTATGGGATCTCAAGGAATATGCCGATGTATTCCCGGATGATGATAATCCTAGCATGGGCAGAATTTATGGTTCAATCCCCGGCTGGGAAGTGGACAACATAATGCATAATAAATATTTACATTATGGTTTGGACAAAAATTTTATATATTTCAGACCCGGATCAGACCCGGCGCTTTCAGCTGCAATAACAGATGCATATGAGAGAGGTGAGCCAATAGTTGCTTATTACTGGGAACCGACTTGGTTGATTGGAAAATACGACTTTATACTGTTGGATGACGAGCCTTTTGATGAAGATACCTATCTGGAAGGCAAAACGGTATTGCCTACCGTAAAGGTAGCAATCGGAGTAAGTAACAATTTTGCCGAATCTGCCCCACAGGAATTACTTGATTTTTTAGGCAAATATAAAACATCGAGTGCATTAACATCAGAAGCTTTAGCATATA
This sequence comes from uncultured Alkaliphilus sp., assembly GCA_964403395.1. Lineage (GTDB taxonomy): Bacteria > Bacillota > Clostridia > Peptostreptococcales > Natronincolaceae > JAAZJW01. The sequence goes on along the minus strand of CAYOGD010000166.1, from coordinate 2,299 downwards.
TGCAAGACACCGGTGCCGGCTACGAAGAAACTGCCAAATGGTTTTTAAAAACCAATGATAACTTAATAGATGAATGGTTAACCCCTGATGAAGCAAAAACTGTTAGGGATATCCTGAAATAAAGAGGGGGAAATTTTATGATACCGCATTTACTTCTTGATTTCCCTTTTAAAATTCCAATCAATACAGATTATATAGATAAAGCTGTAAGGAATTTCAGTATAAAATATGATCTGATTTTTAGTTCAATAAGATCATTTTTAAGCAGCTTTGTTAACCTAATACATTTTGCATTAAACCGTATACCTTGGTTTATATTAATTTTAATAGTGTTTGTATTGGGCTGGAAACTGGGAGGCAAAATCAGCAAAGGAATTTTATATGCGTTCCTTTTATTTCTGATAGGGGCTATCGGATTATGGGATCTCATGAATGAAACCCTATCTATAATTATAGCTTCGGTAATTATTTCCCTGATGCTGGGATTTCCCCTGGGAATACTTATCTCCTCCAGCGATAGAGCAAATACAATAATCAGGCCTATATTAGATACAATGCAAACAATGCCGGTGTTTGTTTATCTGATACCCGCTCTTTTATTCTTTGGATTGGGTAAACCCCCTGCTGTAATAGCTACTACAATTTATGCTATCGTTCCAATGATCAGACTTACAAATCATGGAATCAGGCAGATAGATAAAGAAGTAATAGAGGCCTCCATATCCTTTGGTTCTACCAAACTGCAATCATTGATTAAAGTCCAAATACCACAGGCCTTGCCCACCATAATGACCGGAATCAATCAAACCATCATGATGGCCATGGCCATGGTTGTTACTACTTCCATGATTGGTGCAACCGGCCTCGGTATGGAAGTCTTAATAGCTGTTAACCGTATAGAGATTGGCAGAGGGTTAATATCCGGAACGGCAATTGTAATTATTGCTATAATTCTTGATAGAATTACCCAGGGGCTGGCAAAACGTAGCGAGGTGAGTCACGGTGAAGAACAATAATATATTGAATGTTAGGAATCTATATAAACTATATGGCATGGAAAAAGGAACGGCTACTAGGCTAAAAAAATCAGGAGTGGATAAAGACGAAATATTTAAAAAAACCGGTGTAACCATAGCTATTTGGGATGTATCTATGGATATAGTGAAGGGCGAGATATTCGTTATTATCGGCCTATCCGGTTCCGGTAAATCTACATTGGTAAGATGTTTAAATATGCTGAATAAACCGACATCAGGGCAAATCTTGTTTGAAGGTAGGGATATAAGCAAGTTTAACAAGAAAGAATTGGCCGATTACAGGAAAAATAAGGTTTCTATGGTATTTCAAAACTTTGGATTGATGTCCCATAGAGATGTTATAGGAAATGTTGAATACGGTCTTGAAATAAAAGGTATACCTAAATCCAGACGCCAAATAAAATCAAGGGAAATGATATCTATGGTTGGTTTAGAAGGGTTAGAACATGAACCTATAACAAGCCTTTCCGGGGGAATGAAGCAAAGAGTAGGTTTGGCAAGAGCCTTAGCAAACGATCCCGAAATTTTGCTGATGGATGAACCTTTTTCCGCATTGGATCCCTTGGTCAGAAAAGATATGCAGTTTGAACTGCTATCAATCCAAAGAAAACTGGAGAAAACTGTAGTATTTATCACTCATGATATAAATGAAGCTTTCAAACTAGGCGATAAGGTGGCTATTATGCAGGACGGAGAATTAATACAAACAGCTACACCCGAAGAGATGAATGAAAATCCGGCAAATGATTATGTAAAACAGTTTATAGAGAGTGCGGATAAAACACAGGTGATAAGCGTTAAAAATGTAATGATTACTCCCAACAGTATAGTGCGCATGAAAGATAGCCTTAACTATGCCATAAATATGATGAAATCCAACAGTGTTTCCAGTGCATATGTGGTAGCCGAAAAAATGAGACTGCAGGGAGTTATCACTATAGACGATGCTGTCAGAGCCAATAAAGAAAAATTAACTATCCCCGATATTTTAATAAGTGATATAGCAACCACATCTCCGGATGCCTTATTGAGCGATATAATTTCTATGGCAGCCGAAACTAAATATCCCATTGCTGTAATCACTGAAGATAGAAACCTAAAGGGAATTGTATCAAAGGCCCAAGTATTATCATCTATGTCATAAAATTAAAATAAACTGTACAGAAAATATAAATAATATAATAAACAATAGATAAGCGGAGCCCGGATAATAGGACAAAAATTTCCAAATTTAATAGGGCGTCATTTTTCACTGGTGTTCA
>CAYOGD010000165.1:1341-3128 GCA_964403395.1 uncultured Alkaliphilus sp. | reverse complement strand
GCTAATCTGTCCACCGCATATTTAACCTGTGACAGTGTAAATACTCTTCTTGGCATAGCCAACCTCAACAGTTCCATATTAGCAAGGGGCTCGATACCATCGGGATTTCTCTGCTCCGACATAGTGCCCCTTTCCATACCCCGCACACCACTTGCGATATATAATGCCGCTGCAAGGGCACCTGCAGGATACTCGTTTTGAGGAACATGATTCAAAAATTCCATAGCATCCACATGGCAGCCTAAGCCACCGGCCGGTGTTACAACCGGAATACCTCGCTTAACCAGTTCCTCCACCATAAATGCCGTAAACTGAGGCCCTTGATTAATAATGCTTTCGTCCATTGTTTCCTCAAGGCCCACGGTTAGAGCCTCCATCTCCCTGACAGACATGCCCCCATATGTTAAAAAGCCTTCATATAAAGTTATAAAATCTCTCATCTTCATATATAGTTCTTTGCTATTGGTGCATATTCCCCCGCCTCTGGCAAATCCCAGCTTACGTGCGGAAAAATAAATAACATCACATAGATCGGCTATTGCACGGGTTATTTCCCTTATGTCCATAGATTTGCATTGCTCTTCTCTCTCTTTAATAAAATATAGATTATCGGACAACAAACTGGCGTCTAATATAAGTAATAGATCGTTATCGTCACATACCCCCCTCACATCCTTCAGGTTTTCAAGAGAAAAAGGCTGTCCGCCTACCAGGTTTGCGCCTACTTCCATTCGGACAAATGCGATCTTTTCCCTACCATGCCTTTTGATTGTATCCTTAAGTTTTTTAATATCTATATTCCCCTTAAAAGGATGATCACTTGTAACTTTTATTCCCTCATCTATTATGATCTCCTCTATCAAACCTTCATTTAAACAGATATGTGCCTTGGTAGTAGTAAAGTGGTAGTTCATAGGCACTATGGTGTCGGGCCTGACAAACACCTGCGATATTATGTTCTCAGCGGCTCTTCCCTGATGGGTAGGTAAAAAAAACTGTGTCCCGAATATTTCTCTGATTTTACTTTCAAGCCTATAAAAAGTTTCACTACCGGCATAACTGTCGTCCGCGACCAACATGGCAGCTTGCTGCCTATCGCTCATGGCATTTACCCCGCTGTCCGTCAACATATCCATAAATACATCTCTGTTTCTGAGTAAAAATGTATTATTACCCGCTTCCTGCATATATTCAAGGCGTTTTTCCACAGGGAGCAATTCTAATTTTTGTACTATTCTCACCTTATGCATCTCCAATGGTATTTGTTCTCCGCTAAAAAATTTTACTTTTGACATTTTAGTCACTCCTTTGGTTTAATTAAATAATTTTTGGTATATCTATAATTTGAAATCAAATAGTCATAGTCCGAATCCATTTAACCGCCCCCTTGCTCATGTGGATTTAGTGTTTAGTTATAAAATTTAATATAAAATACAAGATGAATACATTTGAAAATAAAAACCCCATCCTCCGTGTATATAAATACACAAAGGACGGGGGAATTTCCCGTGTTACCACCTTAATTTATTGGCATCTTACAATACCAACCTTATCAGGTACCGACAAAATAGTGAGTACCTTAGCACTATAACGGGTGCAGGCTGCCGTCTTAGCCTACTGAGTGGTCAACTTTTCGGTAAGAAATTCATAAGATGTATTCGGAATAATATCCCCTGCACCTTTCACCAACCGGTAACTCTCTTTGAGGCCTTTTTATTCCTACTGGTTCTTAGTCAATATTTTTAACATGTTTTTATTTTGAAATACTGAAATACAATAATAGTATA
>CAYOGD010000165.1:0-1241 GCA_964403395.1 uncultured Alkaliphilus sp. | reverse complement strand
ATGAAAAACATGATGATACCGAACAATATGACTGCTTTTATATTCAATATCGAAAAAATTTCAATTTCCATTATTGATAAGGTTTTAGACATGGCCTTGTACTTATCAATATTGAACAATGTTATCTTTGCCACTTCAAAACCTACTGCCGCAATGAGACCCGTTACCGCCGGCCTCAGACCGGTAAAAGCTGATTTTACAATCCGTGTTTCGCTAAATTTTGTAAAATAGTGTGAAACCAACAATATGATTATGACGGATGGAGTTACAACCCCAATAGTCGCTACTATACCACCCAGCACCCCTGCTGTTATATTGCCCGTAAACGTAGCCGCGTTTATGCCTATGGGCCCCGGAGTTGATTCGGAAATTGCTATCATATCTAATATCTGGCTCTGGGTTATCCAACCGTATTTCCCCGCTAATTGTTTGATAAACGGCAAGGTAGCCAGGCCTCCACCTATAGCAAAAAGACCTATTTTAAAGAATTCCAGATATAGCCTTAAATAAATCATTCTATATCACTTCCCCTGGGCTCGGCATTAACCCTTCCCCTGATAATGCCCAATAGTATTGATGCAACTATTATAGTGATCGGAGAAAAATCGGTAAAAGCTACAAATATAAATGCAACTATGAATACCGCTACACATACCCAGTTTTTGACAACCTGTTTGAACATTTTAAATACCACATTTGTAATAAGGGCGATAACGCCTACCCTTATACCCCCGAAAGCATACTGTACAATTTTATAATGCTGAAATTGTTTAAAGAATGTTGTTATTATAGTTATAATGATCAAGGATGGGGTCACCACCCCTATTGTCGCAACAATTCCACCCATGATACCTTTTCTTTTATAACCGATAAGAGTCGCCGTGTTTGCTGCAATAACCCCGGGTGTGCATTGTCCTATAGCAAAGTAATCTATAATTTCTTCATCTGTAGCCCATTTTTTGTTCTCTACAACCTCTTTTTGTATAATCGGAAGCATCGCATAGCCGCCGCCAAAAGTAAACGCCCCTATACGAAAAAACATACTGAATAATTCCCAAAGTTCTGCCACTATTTTCACCTTCCTCAAAATTAAGTTCCTCGGGGGATCAAAACCCGGTTTTAAATTGCCTTTTTCCTGCCGGTAAACTGACTATTATAAAGATCTGCATAGAAACCTTCCCGGGCCAGAAGCTCATCATGGGTTCCCTTTTCAATGATGCTGCCCCTATCTATGACCAATA
>CAYOGD010000164.1:0-3139 GCA_964403395.1 uncultured Alkaliphilus sp. | reverse complement strand
TAGTGGAATCATCATATGAAGTTACGGATCCCTATTCCGTAGCTTCTTCTTTAAACAGCAAAAGAAGTGCAATTATAGATTTAAAAGAGACTGATCCCAGGGGCTGGGAAGGCCATAAAATCCCTCCGGCAAGGTGGAAATGCGAGGAGATAATATATGAACTTCATGTGAAGGATTTTACCGTTCATCCCAGCAGCGGTGCCAGGCACAGGGGAAAATATTTAGGATTATGTGAAGAGGGCACGAATTATAACGGGCTGCCCACAGGTATCGATCATTTAAAAGAATTAGGAATTACCTGCGTACACCTGATGCCCGTATACGATTTTTTAACAGTTAACGAAAATAAAAAATATTTTTATTACGATCACAATTATAATTGGGGATACGATCCGGTGCTGTATAATGTCCCGGAAGGTTCGTATGCGACAGAACCTGCGGACCCTAAGAACAGAATATTGGAATTAAAAACATTGATAATGAAATTGCATGAGGCGGATATTAAAGTGCTAATGGATGTGGTGTATACTCATACTTACTTGACTGAAGATTCCAATTTTAATATTTTATACCCAAATTATTATTATAGATTGAATAAGGACAAGAGCTTTTCGAACGGTTCGGGTTGTGGCAATGAATTAGCAACGGAGAAACCCATGGTCAAAAAGTTTATTATGGATTCCATAAAGTTTTGGTTGGAAGAATATAAAGTAGACGGGTTCAGATTTGATCTGATGGCACTCATAGACAGGAGTACCATGGCAGAAATTGTAGCATATCTCAAAAGCGCAAAAAAAGACATAATAATCTATGGAGAACCCTGGTCGGCAGCGGCTTCTGTGCTGCCCTATGACAAAATGAGCGGGAAAGGCATACAGGATGAATTGGATATCGCCATATTCAATGAAAATTACAGGGATGCCGTCAAAGGGGACAGTGACGGATACGGCAGGGGTTTCAGCCAGGGCAATATGAAGTATAAGATCGATACGGAAATCGGAATTATCGGAGGATTTTATGGTTTTCCCCACAGATCTATAAATTATATAAATTCCCATGATAATTTGATACTGTATGATAAAATGAAAAAGGTGTTTCGGCTCAGCCCCGAAAGTGAAATCGTGATGTATAATAAATTCGCTCTGAGCATTTTATTTACCTCTCAGGGCATACCGTTTATACATGCGGGCAATGAATTTTTGAGAACTAAATATTTAAACGGCAATAGCTACGGATCATCGACCTCTATAAATCAAATAGATTGGAGTTTAAAAGACAGAAATATTGATTTTTATAATTATGTAAAAGATCTGATCAAAATCAGAAAAACCTATAAGGAATTTACTATGGCAAATCCCGCAGAGATCAAAAGGAAGATCAAATTTTTAGATATGGGATTAAAATTCAATCTTATAGCATATACAATCAACAGAAAAATCACCTGCGAAAGCCTTTTCGTGGTTCATAACGGCAATGATCATGAGGTTACGATGCAAATCTCCGGCCTAAAATCGCATTTAGATTATTGGTATAATATCAAACCGGAGAGTATAGTTTTAACAGAAGTATTTAACAATGACGGTATTGTTCAGCATAAGCATGACCTGAAAGACCCCAATGAAATTTACATATCGAAGCACAGCACTTATATATATGAAATAAGGGTAGATGGAGATGTATACTGCATAATATAGTGGGCTGCAGGATGCGGGCAAAACACGGGCAAGACACGGGGAACGTTTTTGTTTCGGCACTTTATGGGAGACAACAAATAAAAAAACAAATAGAAAAACCTGTTGACAGGCACATCATAATAGTCTAGTATATTAAATTAATAGAGCATTTTTAAATTGCGTTGATGAGAAATAGTAAAGGTATATATTCTTTTACAGAGAGTTCCCGTTTGGTGAGAGGGGCATAAGAAAATACTTTGAACACATCTCTGAGCTATGCACTGAAACCTTGTAGGAAGTAGGCTGCATCGGAAAAATTCGCACCCGTTATAGTGCTAGGGTATAACCAAAAATTTATTTTTTGTCGTACTCGAAGAGGTCGGCACTGTGAGGTGTTGATAAAAAGAGGTGGGAACACGTGAGTATAACTCTCGTCCTCTGGCTTAAAAAGCTGGGAGGCGGGGGTTTTTTATATTGTGTAATATGATAAAGGAGGAGAACGATGAAACTGCGAAAAGTGCTGCTGCCGGAAGGGGTACAGGATTTACTCATAGATGACTGTATCTACCGAAGGCAGATTGAAAATAAAATAATGAACAACTTTATACAATCGGGATATATGGAGGTCAGCAGCCCTACCCTGGAGTATTATGACCTTTTTTCCAGAGATTACCTAGCCAATAGTGGGGACAATACGTTTAAATTCATGGATGCAAACGGCAGGATTTTAGTATTGCGGCCGGATTGCACGGTGCCCATTGTCAGAATACTTTCCACTAAAATGAAAAATTTTGTTTTCCCATTGAGACTGTGCTACGTCCATGATGTGTTCCGCATAGACGAAGAACAAGCGGGAAAAAAGAGGGAATACAGGCAGGCAGGGGTTGAACTATTTGGGATAGGTTCCTATAAAGCGGATGTAGAAGTAATAATTACAGCCATAGAGAGTTTAAAATACTTGGGGCTGGAAAATTTTCAAATCGATATAGGTCAGACAAAATTGCTGCGGGGGATTTTAGAATCCATAGAAATAGAGGAAGAAAAGAAGCGGCTGCTCGTTCAAAACATGGAAAATAAAAATCTTGTGGCATTGGATAGATTGATAGAGCAATTATCCATAGAAAAAGACATAAAATCTACACTAAAACAACTGCCTAAACTGTTTGGCGATCCGGAAGAGGTATTGAATGAAATAAACAGCCTTCCCTTGACACCCTACATGAAGGAGGCGGTGGAGGAGCTGGAAAAGATATGCAACAGAATTGAGGAGTACGGGCTGGGAGAGTATATAAAATTGGATTTAGGGATGATCACCACATTAAAATACTACAGTGGAGTGATTTTTAAAGGTTTCACCAAGGACCTGGGGAAAGTGCTGTTGAGCGGGGGCCGTTATGACGGGCTTCTGAAAGATTTCGGTATGGATACACCTGCCACCGGCTTTGCATTTCTCGTAAGTAAAATCA
>CAYOGD010000163.1:0-3174 GCA_964403395.1 uncultured Alkaliphilus sp. | reverse complement strand
CGCCTACATTTGTTCTGTTTATAAATGATAAGGATTTAATGCATTTTTCATATTTGAGATATATAGAAAATAAAATTAGAGAAAATTTTGGATTTGAGGGGACTCCCATTAATTTTATTTTACGTCAAAGAATGGGGAGGGATTGATCAATGTTAAAAAATCTCTTGCTTATTTTAGCTGCATATTTGATTGGAAATTTTTCGACGTCCTATCTGATAGCAAAATTATTTGCTGAAATTGATATAAGGGAACATGGAAGCGGAAATCCGGGTTCTACAAATATATTGAGGACACTAGGTGCGAAAGCGGCCGCTTTTACATTTGCAGGTGATTTACTAAAAGGTGCGGTAGCCGGATATCTGGGGAATAGATTTGGCGGGGCCACCGTAGCGTTATTATGCGGTATAGCAGTAGTTGCCGGTCATAATTGGCCCGTATTTTTAGAGTTTAAAGGAGGCAAAGGAATTGCAACAACCATAGGAGTTATTATATCGATTAAGCCCTTGATAGCGCTCCTCTGTGTATCCATAGGCATAGCTGTATTATTCAAATTTAAATATGTATCCTTAGCCTCTATTGTCGGGATTATTGTTTTACCATTTACTATAATAATATATGGATTTAATTACTTTTTATTTGGACTTATTCTAGCTTTATTAGCGATATATAGGCATCGTGAAAACATTAAAAGGCTTTTAGCGGGAAACGAAAGAAAAATCGGAGAAAAATCCGGCGCAAACTAAAGGAGAATTTTAGATGAATGATTTTAATATTGCTGTTTTGGGTGCCGGCAGTTGGGGAACGGCATTGAGTATGGTGCTTTGTAGTAAAGGTCACAGAGTCAATTTATGGACAAGAAACGAAGAACAATATAGGGATATGGTGCGCACTCATAAAAATAATAAATACTTACCCGATGTTAATTTACCTGCAAATTTAAATTTACATATTGATCTGCGGAAATCAGTTTTAAATTCAAGCGCTATATTGATTTCCGTACCATCTCAATCTGTAAGAGAAGTTTTGCAAGAGATAAAACCCTATTTAAAGGGTGATGAAACAATTATAAATTCTTCCAAAGGGTTGGAAAAGAATACTTATTTGACCATATCCCAGGTTGTAAATGGTGAACTGCCGAATAACAGGTTTGCCGTATTGTCAGGCCCTTCTCATGCGGAAGAAGTTTGTCAAAATATGCCCACCACAGTTGTAGTTGCCTCAAAAAGAAAAAATACGGCAGAATTAGTACAAGATTTATTTATTACACCAAGCTTTAGAGTGTATACTAATCCGGACGTAATAGGTGTGGAACTTGGGGGGGCACTAAAGAATGTAATCGCTTTTGGGGCGGGGATAGCGGATGGATTGGGGTTCGGAGACAATGCAAAGGCAGCCCTGATCACCAGGGGTATCAGTGAGATTGCACGATTAGGTAAAGCCATGGGTGCAAATAAATCAACCTTTGCAGGGCTTTCAGGCATTGGGGATCTGATCGTCACATGTACGAGTATGCATAGCAGAAATAGGAGAGCAGGTATTTTAATCGGTAAGGGTAAGGGATTAGATGAAGTTCTCAAGGAGATAGGCATGGTTGTAGAGGGGATAACAACCACAAAAGTCGCTTATGAACTGGCAAAGAAACATAATGTTGAAATGCCGATCACAGGAGAGATATATAATGTTATTTATAATAAGGGTGACGCCAAAGAAGCGGTAACAAATTTGATGACGCGGAGCCGTAAACATGAGATAGAAGAGATAGTAGACAGTACAAGCATGGATTGGTAAAAAAATCGAGAGGGGTTTACACCCTTCTTTTTTTATTTCATAAAATAATAAGCATAAAATTTTGAAAACTTAAATATAAAATAGTAAAAGGAATAAAGCATGTGTTAGGTCATATTATTGGTATCCAAGCATATATTTATAATATTAAAGATATGGATGGGCTATTCAATATTGATTGTACAAGGAGGGAAAAATCATGGAAAGATATGATGTTTATAGAGATATTGCTAAACGTACACAGGGCGACATCTATATAGGCGTGGTTGGGCCTGTTAGGACAGGAAAATCCACTTTTATAAAACAAGTTATGGAATTATTAGTGTTGCCAAATATAGAAAATTCCTATAAAAAGGAAAGGGCTAAAGATGAGCTTCCGCAAAGCGGAACAGGAAAAACTATCGCTACTACGGAGCCAAAATTTGTACCGAATGAGGCTGTTGAACTTGTCTTGAGAGAAAATGCAACATTTAGACTCCGGATGATAGATTGTGTAGGATATTTGGTAGAAGGCGCCATCGGACATGAGGAAGATGGAAAACCGAGAATGGTGAATACACCTTGGTTTGAAAATCAAATTCCTTTTGAAGAGGCCGCTGAAATTGGAACTAGGAAAGTGATTCAAGAACATTCAACGATTGGGTTGGTAGTAACTACAGACGGCAGTATTACGGAAATAAAAAGGGAGAATTATATAGAAGCCGAGGAGAGAGTTATCAATGAGCTGAAGGAGATCGATAAACCTTTTATAGTGATTTTGAACACCAAAAATCCCGATGCTCCGGCTACATATGAACTGAAGACCCAGTTAGAAGAAAAATACAATGTTCCGGTTATTATAAAGGATTGTGCCAAGCTCAATATGAATGATATCCATGAGATATTAGAAAATGTATTGTTTGAATTTCCGATTACAGAAATTAATATCAATTTACCCGGATGGTTGGAGAGCATAGAATCCGGCCACTGGTTAAAAAGTTCGATATTAGATGCCATAAAGTCTGCTATAGTGGAAACCAAAAGGTTGAGAGATATAGAGGCATTAGTAAATAGCCTAGGCGGGGTAGAGAATATCAGAAAGGCAAATCTGGATGAAATAAAAATGGGTGAAGGGTCGGCCTTGATAGATCTTATAACTCCGGAGGACTTATTCTATAAAATCGTTCAAGAAAAGACCGGTTATGAAATAGAAGGGGATTACCAGTTGATAGGTCTAATTATGGAACTGGCAAAAGCTAAAAAAGCATACGATAGAATAGAAAAGGCACTGGATGATGTAAAGAACATAGGTTATGGTTTAGTGCCCCCCGTATTGGATGAACTTACCCTGGAAGAACCTGAGATGTTCCGTCATGGAAACAGATTTGGCGTAAAGCTCAGGGCGAATGC
>CAYOGD010000162.1:0-3177 GCA_964403395.1 uncultured Alkaliphilus sp. | reverse complement strand
AGGTAAACAGTCCAAATATTTAATAAGAATATATACTGCTATAAGTTCTCGCGGACAATTCTTGGAACCCATTTTGATTGAGCGTATACGAAAAATAGCTATTATATTCTACCAAATCCGATCTTTGCAGGGTATTTTAATATAAGGGTGAAAATTATGATAAAAAGAAGAGATAGAACAGATAAAATTGATATAGATAATACAAAACTTACACAAAACCTGATTCGTTACAGCAAAGAAGATACGGACTCGATTTTCAAAATACTTGAAACAGGCGAAAAAGGAATCAGCAGCAACGAAGCTATAAATAGGCTTGAGGAATACGGTTTGAATCAGGTGGCACACGAAAAACCCACGCCCTGGTATGTCCAGTTGATAAATGCATTCATAAATCCCTTCGTCATAATTTTACTCGCTTTGGCCGTTATATCCTATATCACGGACGTTGCAATTGCCCCGGCCGGCGAAAAAAGTTGGGAAGCCGTTATAGTGATCATCATCATGGTTACCATAAGCGCATTACTGCATTTTTTTCAAGAATACAGATCGGGGAAGGCGGCTCAAAAGCTTAAGGCCCTGGTCCAATCAACAGCGGCTATAGCCCGAAAAGATACGGGTGTTAGAGAGATCCCGATGAAATATATAGTCCCCGGTGATATTATCCACCTGGCAACAGGGGATATGATACCTGCGGACTTGAAGATCATAAGGGCCAAAGACCTGTTTATAAGCCAGTCGGCCCTGACAGGTGAATCCCAACCGGTTGAAAAATTTAGCGATGTTAAAACCGAATTGAATCCTAAAATGAACCCATCCGATATAGATAACATCTGTTTGTTGGGAACGGATGTTATAAGCGGCAGTGCGATGGGAATAGTTATTACCACCGGAAATGATACTTATTTTGGCTCTATAGCCAAATCCATAGTAGATAAAAAGATAGAGACCAGTTTTGAAAAAGGAGTAAGCAGTGTCAGCAGGCTCCTGATCAGGTTTATGCTCGTGATGGTTCCAATTGTTTTTGTCATCAATGGAATTACAAAGGGGGATTGGCTGCAGGCCCTCCTATTCGGAGTGTCCATTGCCGTAGGGCTGACACCTGAAATGCTTCCGGTTATAGTGACCACAAACCTTGCCAAAGGCGCTATAGCCATGTCAAAACGTAAAACCGTCGTTAAAAAATTAGATGCGATACAGAATTTCGGTGCTATGAATATCTTATGTACGGATAAGACAGGAACATTGACGCTGGACAAAATAATCCTCGAAAGACATCTGGATGTCCATGGCAATGAAAACAACAGGGTATTGAGACATGCATACCTGAATAGTTTTTATCAGACCGGGTTTAGAAATCTTATGGACAAAGCTATATTAGAGCATGGAAATGAAAGAGGCTTTGAGATATTAAAACATAAATATACTAAAGTGGACGAGATCCCTTTCGATTTCGCCAGGCGCAGAATGTCCGTGGTGCTGCAGAGTGAGGGCACCAAAAGGCAGCTGGTTACTAAAGGTGCCGTAGAAGAGATATTATCCATATGCAGCCTTGTGGAATACGAAGGAAAGGTTATTGAACTGACGGATGAAATCAGAGAAGAGGTCATCAATAGAGTCGCCGGTTTAAACGAAGACGGCATGAGAGTCATCGGCCTTGCACAAAAAAATGATGTTCCCGATGAAAATGTTTTCAGTGTGAAAGATGAAAGCAATATGGTCCTCATGGGATATATAGCCTTCCTTGATCCGCCAAAGGAATCGGCGGCGGGAGCAATTAAAGCCCTCAACGATCATGGAGTGACAGTCAAGGTGCTCACGGGAGACAGTGAAATTGTCACTAAGAGAGTCTGCAGGGAGGTCGGCCTACCGATAGATAATATACTTTTGGGTACCGACATCGAAGGCCTGACAGATGAACAGTTATCCTCAAAGATACATAATACCACCATTTTCGCCAAAATGTCACCGATTCAAAAGGCCCGAGTCATAAAGGTTATCAAGGAAAAAGGGCATACCGTCGGATTTCTTGGAGACGGTATAAATGATGCCCCCGCTCTCCGCGAAGCGGATGTGGGTATTTCCGTAGATACGGCCGTAGATATTGCAAAAGAATCGGCAGACATCATACTATTGGAAAAAGATCTTATGGTACTTGAAGAAGGTGTGATTCACGGGCGCAAAATTTTCGGAAACATACTGAAATATATCAATATGACGGTAAGTTCAAATTTCGGAAATGTGTTCAGTGTTCTGATAGCAAGCGCATTTTTACCATTTTTGCCTATGCTCCCAATCCATTTGCTCATTCAAAATCTTCTCTACGATGTTTCCCAGATATCCATACCCTGGGATACTATGGATGAGGATTATATTAAAGAGCCGAGACAATGGGATCCGGGCAATATAACGAAATTTACTATTTACATAGGGCCTATCAGTTCCATATTTGATATAGTCACCTACTTGGTGATGTGGTATGTCTTCAAGGCCAATACACCGGCACTTCAATCCTTGTTTCATTCGGGATGGTTTATCGAGGGGCTTTTATCACAGACGCTCATCGTTCATATGATCAGAACCAGAAAAGTGCCTTTTATCCAAAGCCGGGCAACTGCCCCCGTATTGCTCCTTACGGGAGCCGTGATGATAATCGGTATAATCATACCATTTTCGGCGTTCGGTGCGGCAGTTGGGCTGCAACCCTTACCCCTATCATATTTCCCCTGGCTCATAGGCATACTGTTGGCTTATTCCTTGTCAATACAGGTAGCTAAAAATATGTACATCAAAAAATTTAATACCTGGCTGTAACTTATAAGAGCAGGCCTTTAGAAGCTCTCACATTATGTTTACAATATATTTTGGCTTTTAAATATTTTGCTCATATATTTAATGCTGATTTACCATGTAAATAAACCAAGCACCCTACTCTTTTTGTAAGGTGCTTTATGAATTTAAGTTTTGTTTGTATTTTATATTGCTTAATGTTTAGTGCAAGTTATGTGCACACTTGGTTAAGCTTTTTTTCTTTTTTGATTCCTCTCATCTCTACTAACAGCCATGCCCCGGTCAATACAAAAGCACCTAAGTCCGATAAGGGAGCAGACCACCAAACACCTTCTAAGCCCCGGTAATAAGGTAAAATCAGCAATAATGGTATAAATATAATAACCTGCC
>CAYOGD010000161.1:0-3225 GCA_964403395.1 uncultured Alkaliphilus sp. | reverse complement strand
GGATATATTAGAAGCCGCAGATACTTTTTATGAAAATTGGGATATGTCCCTTGCCCGGGGATTGCTTGAATATTTTGCACTTCATCCGAAACAGTTCCATGAAAACCTTTCGAAAGGAATGAAGAGCACTTTTAATGTGATTTTAGGTATTTCCTCCCGCTGTCCATTGACAATTTTTGATGAACCTACGGTGGGAATGGATGGGGCAGTGAGAAAAGATTTTTATCGAGCTTTGCTCAAGGATTATGTTCAAAATCCTCGCACCATAATCTTATCGAGCCATCTTCTAAATGAGATAGAAAATATCTTGGAAGATATTTTATTGCTTAATAAAGGAGAAAAATGTTTGCATATGCCGATTACAGACCTGAAGGAACTGGCTGTGGGGCTCCGGGGTAAAAAAGAGATAGTTGATGAGCTGACAGAAGATATGGAAACCTATCATCAGGAAACTTTGGGAAAAGACAGTTGTTTTAAAGTTGTTAAAAATGATTTTTCTCAGATAGAATTGCAACATGTCAAAAAGGCGGGGATAGAGATGCTGCCGGTGGCGGCGGAGGATATATATATTTATCTTACATCCGGAGATAAGGGGGGCATAGATGATGTCTTTAACAGGAGCTAATCTATTGGAAACTGTAAAAAAACAGTATTTTTTTAAGCTGAAAGCATATGTGTTTCTCTTTTTTAATATGATTGCGGTTCAAATATTGGGGATTTTGCTTTCATTTAATGGGGTTATGTCATCAGGTACCAGTAATGGAGGATTTTTCGTATCGGTAAAAACATTTGCGGGAAATCTTATCATTATATTGACTATGATATGGGCATTTTTCGTTGGTCGGAGTTTGGCAACGGATGAATACAGGAAAACCGATTTTGTATTTGTGACTAATAGATTGAGCAGTAATCTATCCGCTGCAGGTTTTGCATTAACTGCTGCAATTGTGGGGGGCGTAACCGCATCATTAGCCGGAGTATTGTTCAGGATCATAGTTTACTTTACCTATGGCAGTCAAAATATTGCCGATCAGCACTTTTTTGTTAAGCCCCAGGAATTATTGATGAGTATGATAGCAACCACTTTTTATATCATTTTAATCAGTGCGATAGGGTATTTTTTCGGAACATTGGCTCGGAAACACCCAGGGTTTAATGTTTTGTTGCCTGCTGCATTTGTTGGATTATTATTCTTGAGAGTAGGAAATGTGGGCAATATCAGTGTTGTACTGGAGGGAACAGTGAATTTTTTTATCAAAGAGAGTTCTCTGATGTTGTTTATGACAAAAATTACCGGGGTTGTCTTTGCCCTTTTTTATAGTTCAATTTTGATGTCGAACAGATTGGAGGTATAAATACTATGGACTTTTATTTTATTGTATTTTTTCTATTATTGATTGGTTTGATTATTTTTATAAAATATATAAGCGGGAAAATGCATTATAAAAAACTAGGGTGGATTTTAGGTGGTTACATTGCCATTTTGCTTATTTCCTTTATCGTTGTACATATGCTCCCTAAGGGTGATTTTTTAAACGAAAAAGCTATGGAACAAAACGGTGAAAGGGAAATTAGCTGGGGATATCAGGATTTCTATAATGCGGCAGAGGAAGGCAGGCTGGATCAGATTGAAAGTGCGCATAAAAATAAAGAATGGAGTTTTGAATATATCGGGGGACAGCTTGAGATAGTAACTGTGGATAGGGAAAATTTTAATATTCGGGTCATAGTTAAAAACAAAGATATCTATGATAACATGATTGAAGCCGCCAGCTATACCGGCAGAAGTATAATGAACGGAATCGAATATACGGATAAAGTGAAACCGCCTGAAGTTACATTAGAAGGGAGCCGGCTAAAGATAGCAAAGCCGGAAAGCGTAAGGATTGAATTGGCGAGATTTGATAGGGACCTTACAGTAAAGCAATTTTTCCCCGGGGGCGACAATAATAATTATATGGGTTCAGTAAATATTTCCCATATCGGTCCACCGGTACTCTATATCCAGGTTCCTAAAAACGTTCAGGTAGAGGGGTACTATTGAGCCTTCAATTTAGGTTATAGATTTCCGTCTGTATTGGCATCATCGCCGCATCACCGAGAATAACAAAGGCGTATTCACATTCGTTTTTACCCCAACTGCAAATCATCTTATAGCCCTTTATTGTGTTTCCTGCTTCATAGTCAGCACTATCCGAACTGAGTGCCGTGGCATAATTCGGCTCTATGGTGAATGTTCCCGTCCTTCCAAACGGAGCAAAACCTACTTCGTATATTTTTACATGTTCGTCCGTTCGCCATTTAGCATTTCCATGTTCGTCGAGGATGATTTCCGAAAGGATAGTGTTGTCGGGTTTACTACTATCGAATGAAATAGTGATCTTTGCACCATTTTTGATGTACGGCATATTTCGATTGAAAATGCGTTCTTTCAGGACTATGAAATTGTCTTCACGATCATAAACTGCGCCATTCCACTTGTTTTTTCCGACAACATAGAATATTTCTGATGAGCCGGACTTAACTGTGATTTTGGGTGGCTCATCGGGGATACCGATTTTGCTTGTTGCCAGGCAGACTGTCAATACCGTCACAAGTATGACGGTGATGATGATCTTTTTATCCATAGCTAGTCCTCCTTTTTATGCTTGTTTATGAGACGTATGAGTTCATCCGCTTGTTTGGCAGATAATCTTTTGCCGCCGATAAATGATGTGATGAATTTGGGCAGTGACCCTCCAAATGTATCCTCGACATATTCTCTACTTTGGTTACCATAGAATTCATCGCGGCTCAAAACGGCGGAAACCATGGCGTCTTCATTTTTGAAAATTCCGCGTTCGCATAGCCTCCGCAGCATGGTATATGTAGTGGATTTTTTCCATTTCATAACTTCGGCGGTAAGCCTGACGAGTTCGGTAGAATTGATTGGAGCGTTGTCCCAAATAAGGTCTGCAAATCTCGTTTCCTGTTTGCCAAGTCGGAAATTTCTCATAGATGATACCTCCAGCGTTAATAGCGTTAGACCTAATATTAGTTTAATGCTATTAAACCTAAATGTCAAGAGGAAAAAATATATAAATGCAACGGGGATGGTTCAAATGCAACGGGGATGGTTCAAATGCAACGGGATGGAATGCAACGGGGACGATTCCTGTTGTATTTAGCCTCAGAATTTGGTGAGATTTTACCGGAGCGATTTTACGGCGGAACCAGCAAGGCAGG
>CAYOGD010000160.1:0-3277 GCA_964403395.1 uncultured Alkaliphilus sp. | reverse complement strand
AGAAAAAGGGTGTAATATATGCAAATTGAGCTAAAAGACTTTATAGTCGCAGTTGTAACAATAAATAAAGATATGGTAAGCCCGGGAACATTGGTTCCGATCTTTTATGCCGAGGATAATGAACGTTTGGATGAATTATCAGAATCGATCGCTAAAATTCTCAATAGTGTTGTCCATGATATAGGGCTGGGAACATATATTATTGTAAAACATTGATGTGTCAGGATGAATCATATCTATGAAAATCATATATGTGTTTAATAAAAATTCTTATGCAGCTGTCGAGGCTGCATATCTGCATTTAAAACTGGATATCCCCGAAAATTTCAAGGAAATTGTGAACGTCTACAATGAAGAGGGAAATTTTTATTATTTAGGCATTGATGCGGAATTGAACGAAATATATCTGCTCTATAGCAGTAAATATAATCATATTTTAAAAAACCTCTTAGGGGGTTTTTCTGATTTATATGGCGAGGAGATTTTAGTGATATATACAACATAATAAATTTTATTATATAAATTAAATATAGACATATAAATATAAAATCAAACAAATAGAAGAGATGATAAAATAATGAAAATAATATATAGTTGCTATGGTGGGGCCCATTCTTCGATAGTAGCATCGGCCATACATGTAGGATATCTACCATTTCATCGTGTTCCAACCGGAGAAGAAATATTGAACATTCCCTATTACGATCAATCTCCAAAGGAAAATAAGGGTATGCCCATTTATATGGGCACAGATACAGAATTAAGAAAAGTATATGCACTTGGAATGGGGCCCTATCGCAGCGAATATACAAAAATAGCCTATAATTTTGCATTCCAGTTGGCAGGTAAGAACAAGGAGGACATACGGATAATAAATGTAGTTCCTCTGCTGAGTTTCTCTGTAAAATTAGGAGGTTTTATATCAAGGCGCGTAGGATTGATTAAATTAGGCAGGCCATTGACAATATGGGGAATACGGAAAAGATATGATCTCTTTACAGAACTGGTCAAGGATGTCAAGAAAAGGTGTTGATCAGATCTCAGTTGCATAAAAGCATTTTTTGTCACGGGCCGGATGTATTATTTGCAATTTCCGGTATATTGGTCTCTGGTCTCCGGCCCTCAGTAATGATATAATATTGATGTTCATATTAAAATTATTTTAAGGTAGGTGCGGTGTTGAAAGAAATTTGTATCAGAAACGTCATTAAAGAGGTTTATAAAGGAAGTATAGCTGAAGAGGTGGGAATGGAGGCAGGGGATAGACTGCTTAAAATAAATGACAACCCGATTATAGATATTATTGATTATAAATATTATTTGGCGGATGAATACTTAGAGATAGAAATATTAAAGGCTTCCGGAGAATATTGGATTGTAGAGATAGAGAAGGAATACGACGATGATTTGGGTGTTGAATTTGAAAAACCCACAATAGATGAGGTTAAAAACTGTAAAAACAGATGTATATTTTGTTTTATAGATCAATTGCCTCCGGGTATGCGTCCAAGCCTTTATTTTAAGGATGATGATTTCAGGCTCTCATTTTTACAGGGAAACTATATCACCTTAACAAATATGAATGAAGAGGACATAGACAAGATTATTAAATATCGCATCAGCCCGGTCAATATATCCGTGCACACAACTGATGGGGAGCTTAGGAAAAAAATTCTTAATAATAGGTTTGCGGGCAATATCCTAAATATATTGACAAAATTAGCAGCAAATAATATCAAAATGAATTGTCAAATCGTGCTTTGTCCCGGTTTGAATGATAAAGGAGAGTTGGATAATACCATCGAAGATTTAGGAGGATTATCTGATGCTATAGACAGCGTAGCAATTGTACCGGTAGGTTTAACAGCTTATAGGGAAGGGCTACCGGCAATAAAACCATTTGATGAAGGAAGTGCATCATATGTCATAGATCAGGTACTGGCGTGGCAAAAAAAATTCAGAGGTTCTGTTGCACGTAATTTCGTGTATGTTTCCGATGAGTTTTATATATTAGCAGACAGGGATTTTCCAACTTACAGAAGTTATGAGGGATTTCCGCAGTTAGAAAATGGAGTGGGGTTAGTAGTTAAATTTAAACATGAGTTCTATCAATATTTAAGAATATTACCGGGTACGCTTAAAATTTGCAAACATATTATAGTGGTTACCGGTGTGGCCGCATACAGATTGATAAAAAAAATGTGTGATGATTTAGTTAGAGGGTTCGAACATTTAAAAATAGAAGTGGTCTGTGTTGAAAACAAATTTTTTGGCGGGCATATCTCTGTGAGCGGATTGATCACGGGACAGGATATATACGATGTTTTGAAAGACAGAAATCTGGGTGATAAAATTATTCTTCCGCAATCTATGATGAAATCGGACGAAAAAATATTTTTAGATGATTACACTGTTGTTGAGTTGGAGAAAAACCTAGGGGTACCTATTGAAACAAGTGAAGTGGAGGGTAAAAAGTTTATACAGACAATTTTAAATTTGAAAAACAAGGTATAAGAGAAGGTGAGGTAAATGTCTAGGCCGATTGTGGCAATCGTGGGACGCCCAAACGTGGGCAAATCAACTTTATTTAATAAAATTTTAGGAAGCAGAATCTCTATAGTGGATGATAAGCCCGGGGTAACGAGGGATAGAATTTACGCGGAAGCGGATTGGTTGAAACATAATTTTACTCTGATAGATACGGGCGGGTTAGATTTAGATTCAAAAGATGTGATACCTGCACAGATGAGAATTCAGGCGGAATTGGCAGTAGAAATTGCGGATGTAATAATCTTTTTAACTGATGGAAGAGAAGGGTTAATGCCTGTAGATCGCGATATTGCGGAGGTATTGAGAAAAGCTAAGAAACCTGTGGTAGTTACGTTAAATAAGGTAGATACAGGGCGCCAATCAGAACATTTTTATGAATATTATGAATTGGGAATGGGGGAACCGATTGAAATATCTGCTTCATTGGGGTTAGGTATAGGGGATTTATTGGATGAGATCGTACAACACTTCAAGACTGATGAGGAAGAGGGTGGCGATGATGATGTCATCAAGGTAGCTATAATCGGGAAACCGAATGTGGGCAAATCCCTGCTTGTCAATCGTATATTAGGGGAAAATAGAGTTATTGTCAGTGATATTGCAGGTACTACAAGGGATGCTATAGATACACCATTTATTGATGGAGACGACAGATATGTTTTGATAGATACCGCAGGCATAAGGAGAAAAAGCCGTGTCAAGGAAAATATAGAAAGGTATAGCGTTA
>CAYOGD010000159.1:0-3292 GCA_964403395.1 uncultured Alkaliphilus sp. | reverse complement strand
AGCGAAATAGAAAATTTAATAGAAAAAGAAAAGGAATATAAGATGCAAACATTTGAAATTATGCAGATGCAGGCAGCCAACAATCTGTTAAAATCGCAAAAACACGAATTTTCAAACAATCTACAAGTATTATGGGGCTTATTGAGTTTAGGGAAAATAGAGAAGGCAAAGGAATATTTAGGCAAATATAGCAATAAACTTAATATAGATGAAAAAGAACTGATGAAACTCAGCAGATTGCCCTGTACATATCTATATACCTTATTGTTGAATAAAGCCTATAGATGTCAGGAAATGGGAGTAAGAATTAATTATTATATACAACCTTTTATTCCGTTAGGGGAGTTCGATGCTATCGATATAGTCAGCATATTAGGGAACCTATTGGATAATGCCATGTACGAGGCTGAAAGATTAGGAGCCGGGGAGGGTTCCATAGTTGTAGATATGCATTGTGATGAAAGAAAATGCACTTTTCAGGTTAATAATAGGGGTACTGTAATACCTGAGGAGATAAGAGATAAAATATTTAAAAAAGGTTTTACTACCAAGGGCAGTGGGGGAAGCGGATTTGGTTTATATAATGTAAAGGAAATAGTAAAAAAATATAACGGGGAAATATATGTGAAGAGCGATGATCATATAGGAACCAGTTTCGTTGTCAACATTCCTAAAAAAGCATCAAAAAAGAATGCTTTATTAAAAGAGAGGGCAAATTAAGAGGCACTGACATTTTTTGTTGTGTGAGTTTTTTTATTATATACAAAAAAATATGCAATTTTAGGTATAAATATAAAAACAAGGGTATTAAAACTGTATACCGCCAAATAAAGATAAAATTTTTAGAGATTTGACAAATTTTCATTTGAATACTCTACCCTTTTTATATATAATAGAAACAATACTTATTTGTATACAGGATAAAAAATTATATATTGTATGGCGGATACAATTAGGGGGAATGTAAAATGGGAAGAAAAATGAGAACAATGGATGGCAATACGGCTGCAGCTTACGTCGCTTATGCATTTACGGACGTAGCTGCTATCTATCCCATCACACCGTCTTCGAGTATGGCGGAACATGTCGATGAGTGGAGCGCTAAGGGGCAAAAAAATATTTTTGGGCAAACAGTGCAGGTGACGGAGATGCAATCTGAAGCGGGAGCTGCCGGTGCTGTTCACGGGTCTTTGGCTACAGGTGCGTTGACTACCACTTTTACTGCGTCGCAGGGTTTATTGTTGATGATACCTAACATGTATAAAATTGCAGCTGAATTACTACCCGGGGTATTTCATGTGAGTGCCCGTGCACTTGCGGGTCATGCACTTTCTATATTCGGTGACCATTCAGATGTGATGGCTACAAGACAGACAGGTTTTGCTCTGCTTGCTGCCGGTGGTGTTCAGGAAGTTATGGATTTAGCAGGGGTGGCTCATTTGGCTGCCATAAAAGGAAGAATTCCTTTTATAAGTTTTTTCGATGGTTTCAGAACTTCTCACGAAATGCAAAAAATTGAAGTGATAGAATACGACGAATTTGCAAATCTTGTGGATTGGGATGCAATTAAGGAGTTCAGGGTCAGCGGATTAAATCCGGAACGTCCATGTTTAAGGGGCTCTGCCCAAAATCCGGATATTTACTTCCAGGCTAAAGAAGTTTCAAACAGTTTTTATACACCTATTCCGGACATAGTGAATGATTATATGAAAGAAATAACTAAACTGACCGGAAGAGATTATGCCCCATTCGTATATTATGGTGCAGAAGATGCGGAAAATATTGTTATTGCAATGGGATCCGTAACATCTACGATAGAAGAGGTAATAGATTACTTTAATGCAAGAGGAGAAAAGTTAGGGTTGATCAAAGTACATCTTTACAGGCCTTTTTCAGAAAAATATTTCTTTGATGTCCTACCGAAAACAGTCAAAAGAATTGCTACACTTGATAGGACTAAAGAGCCCGGTTCATTGGGTGAACCTTTATATCAAGATATTAAAACTCTATTCTTTGGTAAAGAAAATGCCCCATTGATAGTAGGGGGAAGATACGGGTTAGGTTCTAAGGATACCACACCGGCTCAGATAAAAGCTGTGTTTGATAATCTTAAATTAGAAGAACCTAAGGACGGGTTTACAATCGGTATAATAGATGACGTTACACATACATCCTTGCCGGTAGAAAAGAATGTTATAACAGCTCCGGAAGGAACGATCAGGTGCAAATTCTGGGGCCTTGGGTCGGACGGTACAGTGGGGGCAAACCAGAGTGCTATACAGATTATCGGTGACAACACGGATATGTATGCCCAGGCATATTTTGCTTATGATTCTAAAAAATCCGGCGGGCTTACGGTTTCGCATTTGCGTTTCGGTAAACAGCCTATCAAGTCGACCTATTTAATCGATGAGGCAGACTTTATTGCTTGTCACAATCAGGGATATGTATATATGTATGATTTGACGGAGGGGCTCAAAAAAGGCGGAACGTTTTTATTGAACTGTACTTGGTCACCAGAAGAGTTAGGTGAAAAATTACCTGTATCACTTAAAAAATATATCGCCGATAATGATATCGATTTTTATACAATCAATGCAACCAAAATAGCATCTGAAATCGGATTAGGCGGAAGAATCAACATGGTTATGCAATCCGCATTCTTCAAATTAGCGGAAGTCCTTCCATTGGAAGAAGCTATTAAATATCTAAAACAAGCGATTGTGGATTCTTATGGGCTAAAAGGAGAGAAGATAGTACAGATGAATTATCAGGCTGTGGATCATGGCCTGGAATCGTTGGTTAAGATAGATGTGCCTGCTGCCTGGGGCGATGCGGAAGATGAGGCTGCTGCCACAACAGCGGTGGATGAGCCTGATTTTATTAAAAACGTATTGAGGCCTATGAGTGCACAAAAAGGTGATACTTTACCGGTGAGTACCTTTTTTAACAGGCCGGATGGCGAATTTCCACTTGGGGGTTCAAAGTTTGAGAAGCGCGGGGTAGCCATCGCTGTGCCCGAATGGCACAGTGAAAACTGTATACAATGTAATCAATGTTCATATGTATGTCCCCATGCGGCTATCAGACCGTTTTTATTGAATGAAGAAGAGATTAAAAATGCTCCGGAAGGCCTTGAAACGATAAAAGCGATAGGTAAGGACCTTGAAGGATTGCAATATAGAATTCAGGTCAGTCCATTGGATTGTACAGGTTGCGGAAGTTGTGTCGAGGTCTGTCCTGCAAAACAAAAAGCTATTACAATGATGCCGGCTGCGCCGCAGATAGAAGC
>CAYOGD010000158.1:0-3339 GCA_964403395.1 uncultured Alkaliphilus sp. | reverse complement strand
ACTATAGATATTGGAAAATAAACCATATATCCATAAAATATTAAAATAAATATGGTTAAATAAAGCCTTTTGTTTCTGCCGACTCTCACCAATTTTAAAAATCTGTCTATCACTATCACCATCAATCCTACATGCAATCCTGAAACTGCCATTATATGTGCTGTCCCCGTCCTGGAAAACATATCAAGTCTATCATTCGACAAATAACCTTGATTTCCAAACATAATACTCTTTAATATATCGCTATTTTCAAAATCCAATGTGCTATCTAAAAAATCCTCCAGATAAATTTTCGCTCGATAGCTCCTATCAGGTATATTTATGCATTTAAAATTCATATTAATTTTGGCTATGTTCTCTATATTAACATTTAATATATATTCTAAACCCCTGCTTTTTAAAAATAATTCATATCCATTTATTTTGTCTTTTTCATAATCCTTCATCAGCTTTCTAATATTGGCGTTTTTTATCTCAATTATATCGCCTACCGCAAGCATGAAGTCTTCTGTTGAAGATTGGAATATATTAAGCTGCGCTTTTTGGCCGACCTTGATTCCCTTGCTCTTTTTATCTGCAAATATATTTATTATTTCCACCTCATGTTCGCTATATCCTTTCTTGAGCTTTGCTTCTCTTAAGATCTTGATTCTCATTATTGAATCAGAAGTGGACATCTCTAATAACTTATCGCCTATTATGCTCTGTCCATATAAATATACACCTAAAGTAATGACAGTGAATAGGAATAAAATATTAAAAGCCTTTTCATAAACCAAGAGTGAAATCAAGGCAAGCAGAACAAAAAATATAACATAATATATAGATATAAAACAGCTAAACAAATAAGAGACCATGATCCCAATAAATAGAAAAATACATAAGGTAACAAAGGGCCTTTGCAATTTTATCCCTCCCCATACCTATGTATTTTCTACATATATATAAGACTTCCCTCTATATATTTTAATTTTAATCCGCTATGCTGATTGATTTTAATATTAAATTAATGTGTATTCCTTATGGCTTCAATAGCATCATGAACGGGAGCATAATCAGGCATTAAACGGCGGGCTTTATATAAATGCCATCGGGATTTTTCTATACACCCATATTCCATATATATAAGACCCAGCTGATATTGCCCAAATCCACTATCCGGCGCTTTATCCACCAATAATTTGGTATAGTCCAAGGCAGTTTCCATGTCCTCCAAATAATAAAAATAGATCTGCGATAAGCTCAAAAGGGTATAACTGTCGTCGGGATTATATAACAATACTTTTTTATAATACTTAACAGCTTTACCATATTTCCCTTCCTCAAAATAACAAGCTCCTATGGAGTTATATATTTCTCCATAAAAATTAAGCATGTTCTCCACATTCTCATTTTTTATACTCAACACTGTTTTATAGCACTTGATCGCTTTTTCGTTGTTATCCGTTTCATAATATAAATCACCCATCAATTTCCAAAGCAATATATTTTTGTTATCATTCTCCAGAGCCTGTTTTAAAAACGTCAATGCAGAATCATGGTCCCCTATATTGCTGAGCGCTATGACCAAATTGCTTATTAAATATTGGTCTCTGGGATTTTTCTTTAATCCGGTTTCACATGCCCGTATCGCATCTTCCTCCATATTGTTGATGATGTAAAAACTGCTTATGTTTAGATATGGTTCTATGGATTTGGGATCCAGTACACTTTGCAATCGTAAACATCTGACGGCTCTCGTTATATTGCCCTGTTGCTCATAATAACAGGCCAGCTTTTCAAATATATAGTAACGTTTATATTTTTTTAAAAAGAAAGGATTATATCTCAATAATAAATTTAACCCCACGAATACATTATCTATCCGTTTATGTTTCATATGCTCCTTCAATTCCTTGAAAAATAATTTCCATTTATCTTCATCCCGGTCCCTGATACAAAAATCATATTTATCTATCCAGCCCTCATGCAATTGTCTCGCAGACAAATTAGTTACAGGGTAAAAAACGGAGTTATCTTTTTTATTATGTGAAATTTTTTGTGTCAATCTATTATGGAGATGCTCGCCTTTTTTATCATCACTAAAAGTTAATTCCAGCCAGTAACCGGGATTCTTTTTAAAAGCGCCTTTAAACTTAAAACCGTTTAACCCGGCAATTGTAGGAGTCAAAACTGGCATCATATCTTTATTTATATTTTTAATTCTTAAATTTTCTTTTAAAAAATTAACCCTGTCCGTCTTGCTATAAAAAAATAGGTTTAATTTTATATCAATCACCACTTTCAAGAACAATTATTATTCCCTTTACATTCTACTATACTTAACCTGATTTGTTAACCACCAGAATGACAATAATATAAAATAACCGGGAGTACCGTATCCTTACTGATAATATATCAAACATAAACTTTTTAATATCGATATAATAGTGTATTATATTAATATACGATTTAAATATACTATAAATCTTATGTGCCGGGGGAAAATTATGTGAAAAATAATATAAAATTTATTGCCATATCCATCGCCATATTGTTTTTAATCTCATCCATGCTGTTCGGATGCAATCAGGCTTCCCATGTTTTAACAATACACATGATCGACGTGGGGCAGGGAGAGAGCATCTTAATATCCACACCCAACAATAAAACAATTTTAATTGATGCGGGAGAGGTTTCTCAAGGAAAAAGGGTAAAATCTTATCTGTTAAAACATGGAATCGATCAAGTTGATTTGCTTATAGGTACGCATCCGCATACCGATCATATAGGGGGCTTGCCGGAAATTATCAACAATTTTGAGGTGAAAAAAATTATTATGCCCAAAAAACTTCATACCAGCGCAACTTTTGAAAAATTGCTCGCTGCTATTGAATCCAAAAAACTTACTATCAACAGCCCCAAGCCGGACAGTATTATCGAATTTGATAAAGATATCAAACTGCATTTTTTAGGTCCTATAAGGGACTATGGAGACAATTTAAATCTGTGGAGTATTGTTTTTAGATTGGATTATAAGGACAAGTCATTTTTATTTACCGGAGACATGGAGCGCGAAGCGGAGATGGATCTGATAAGCACATATAGCATGGAGGACCTGAGTGCGAATGTGTTAAATGTTGGGCATCATGGAAGCGATTCCTCGACAACTCAACAGTTTTTGGATTGTGTCAATCCGGAGATCGCCCTTATCTCACTGGGAAGCAATAATCCCTATAATCACCCCCATGAGGAAGTTATAACCCGTCTTGAGCAATCCGGGGTCCTGATTTACCGCACAGATTTACAACATACAGTTGTTATATATAGTGATGGTGAAAGCATCTGGTCACATCAGGC
>CAYOGD010000157.1:0-3339 GCA_964403395.1 uncultured Alkaliphilus sp. | reverse complement strand
ATATGGCAAGAACAAAAGAACAACTGATAGATGCATATTTTTTACCGCACGGATTTATAATTGACGATGTGTTTGAACCGAATGAGCAGACAAAAATATGGAAGGAAGCCTTTGATAAAAATAAATATGAGGCTCTATTTCATCTTGGTTTTTTAAATAAAGACAAATGGTTTTCTCCTTCTGTTGAATATCTGCATCATATAACAGAAATTTTGATAAAAAAATTGAGTCAAAAACCGGAAATTGAATTATTAAGAGATGCGGTGGAGGTCGAATTGACAGGGGACGAACTTTTCCAATTGAAGGATGAAGCCCCGTTTGTAATAGGGATGGAATATGTTGATGACGATTGGTTATTGAACCTGTGGGAATCATTGTTAAATGTGTTTAAATCTGAAATAAAAAATTATGACGGTACTGTTGCCAGATATTTTGCCGATTACAATTCTAATATAAATGTAGTGGGCAGGGTATTTTTTCATTTGGTTGAAAACAAAGATAGTGAGTATCCATTTGCGTTTATGGCTACTTATACGACAAAGGCCGTTAAAAGTAAGAAAGCGGTACATACACCGCTTAAAAATGCGTTATCAGAGTTTAAGGGTGATGAGAGAAAATTAATTTCACTGATTTCAACAGTTGTTAAGGCAGCCGACAACAGTTTGTTTATTTCAGGGCTGCTTGAAAGCGGTGAATTGTTCTCACCGCTTAAGCTGACTGTGGAAGAAGCGTACACGGTTTTAAAAGAAATTTCAATTTATGAAGAAGCGGGGATCATGTGCAGGGTGCCGGACTGGTGGCGTAAAAGGAGCAATGCCATAGGCCTCTCGGTAAAGGTCGGGGAAAAAGAACCATCTAAAGTAGGTTTGATGGAAATTATTGATTTTTCACCTTCACTTAAATTAGGTGATGAGGATATAACAGAGAAAGAATTGAGAGAATTTTTGAAGATGGCGGAGGGATTGATTCAGTATAAGGGCAAATGGGTTGAAATTAATAAAGAAAAATTGGAAGCTGCACTTGATGCTTTTGAAAGGGTCAAGGACTTTGCCTTTGATGAAAATCTGACCTTGAGTGAAGCGATGAGGTTGGAATTGAACATGGGCGAAACGTTGGGTATTGCAACCGATGAGATTGAAATAACAATATCTAATGGCCGGTGGCTGAGGGGATTAAAAGAAACAATGATTAATCCTGAAACCATCGAAAATATTGGTATTGTTCCATCGTTTCATGCAAATTTAAGAAGATATCAGGAAAATGGCTATTATTGGCTCAACACGATGTGGCAATATGGGTTCGGTGTTTGCCTGGCGGATGATATGGGCTTGGGCAAGACTGTACAGATGATTGCATTTTTGGAAAACAAAAGGGTAAATGACGGCGGCATGGCTTTGCTTATACTTCCGGCATCATTGATTGGAAATTGGCAGAAAGAGATTGAAAGATTTGCACCGGAAATGCCGTATCAAATACTTCATAAAAGTGATTTAAAGGGTTCGGAGACAATTCAGTTCAGAGAGGGAGAATTTTTATATATCACTACTTATGGCATGGCTTTGAGGTTAGAAGAATTAAAGGAAAAGAAGTGGGATTATTTAGTGTTAGATGAAGCACAGGCTATAAAAAATCCCGGAACTAAACAAACAAAGGCAGTCAAGGCAATACCTGCGAAAATGAAAATAGCGATGACGGGAACACCGATTGAAAATCGATTAAGTGATTTATGGTCATTATTTGATTTTTTGAATCAGGGGCTTCTCGGTACGGCAAAAGAATTTACAAGTTTTACGAAAGAATTAAAAAATAATGCCGCGGGATATGCAAGGCTTCGAAAGATGATTCAACCTTTTATGCTCAGGAGATTAAAAACCGATAAAACTATTATTGCCGATTTGCCGGATAAAATGGAAATGAATGAATATACCGATTTATCCAAGAAACAAATAGTTCTTTATGAGCAGCTTATCAATCAGATTGAACAAAAATTGATTGAATCCGAAGGAATTGAGCGTAAGGGGCTAATTTTATCGAGTATAATGAAATTTAAACAAATATGTAATCATCCGGATCATTATTTAGGAAGGGAAGAGTATAAACCGAAACAAAGCGGCAAATTTGAGAAATTGGAAGAAATTTGTGAAACAATATATGAAAAAAGGGAAAAGGTGATAGTATTCACCCAATTTAGGGAGATGACCGAGCCGATATCGGATTTTTTAAAGGGGATTTTTAACAGGGAAGGTTTTGTGTTTCATGGCGGCACGCCCGTAAAAAAACGAAACGAAATGGTAAGAGAGTTTAACAGTGATAAGTATATACCATATATGGTTTTGTCATTAAAAGCGGGTGGGGTAGGCCTGAATTTAACTGCGGCAAATCATGTGATTCATTTTGACAGATGGTGGAATCCGGCAGTCGAAGATCAAGCAACCGATAGGGCTTTTCGTATAGGTCAGGCTAAAAATGTTATGGTGCATAAATTTGTAACAAAGGGTACAATTGAGGAAAAAATCAATTCTATTATAGAAGAAAAGCAGAAGTTGTCAAAGGATTTATTAGCATCCGCAGGAGAGAAATGGATAACGGAATACAATAACGAGGAGCTTATGAATATATTTGCATTAGGCGGTGATGCATAGTGGGTTATAGGAGATTTCCAAAACAAGAATCAGTGGAAGAGAAAAAAGAAAGAGCAAATAAATCCTTAGCTAAATTAAGGAAAAAGAATCCAGACATTGAACCTATAATTATAGAAGGCAGGACATTGGCCAAAAACTGGTGGGGTAAGGCTTGGAATTTAAACCTTGAAGGTTATGCAGACTATGAAAATAGAATTGGCAGGGGGAAAAGCTATGTCCGAAATAATATGGTTTTAGATTTAAAGATAACAAAAGGGAAAGTGTCGGCTACGGTACAGGGCAGCAGGGCAAAACCTTACGACGTGGAGGTTGTAATTGATGCTTTAGAAGGTGAAAAGTGGGAGCATATTATTACATTATGTAACCATCGTATTGATTCGTTAGAACAATTAATTGAAGGTAAATTCCCGGAAGAATTGGAGGTTTTGTTTAAAGGAAAAGGATATGGTCTATTTCCATCCCCTAAAGAAATTCATTTTGATTGCAGCTGCCCCGATTGGGCAAGCATGTGCAAGCACGTGGCAGCCGTGTTATATGGGATAGGAACAAGATTAGACGCCGACCCGATGCTTTTTTTCGAACTCAGAGATATAGACAGCAAAGAGCTGGTTAAAAAATCAGTGGAGCAAAAGCTTGAAAGCATGCTTAAAAATGCCGGCAAGAAGAGTAAAAGAGAAATTGCGGGAAAAGACATAGC
>CAYOGD010000156.1:0-3341 GCA_964403395.1 uncultured Alkaliphilus sp. | reverse complement strand
CTCATCCGGCTTAGGCCTTGCAATTGCAAAGCAAATTGTCGAGGGGTTAGGGGGACGGATATGGGCAATCAGCGAAGAAGGGCAGGGCGCATCAATTATTATTTCTCTGAAAAAGATAAAAAAGGGGCATTGAAAGTATGAAAGTTTAAAAAACATATTGTTTGAATTGTATCCATCATTGAAAAAGGGGCAATGAATATATGAAAAGGATTTTAATAATTGAAGATGATAAAAGCATATCGGAAATTTTAAAGGATTATTTAGAAATGAGCGGTTATGAGGTTAAATGTGTTTTTGACGGCGATTCCGGTCTTGAATGTATTAAAAATGAAGATTTTGATCTGATTATTTTAGACTTGATGCTTCCCCAAAAGGATGGTTTTGATATATTAAAAGAAATATCCGATACTAAACAAATACCTGTGCTCATAGTATCTGCAAAATGCGAAGAAACATTTAAAATTAAGGGATTAAACCTGGGAGCCGACGATTATATAACCAAGCCCTTTGGCATGGGAGAATTGGTAGCGAGGGTGAATAGTCATATAAAAACATACGAAAGGTTTAATCACAGTTCTAAAACAAAAATGATAAAAGCCGGAACCCTGTCTATTGATAAGCAGGACAGAAGAGTATATATAAACGATAAGGAAATTTTTTTGACTCAGAAAGAGTTTGAACTGTCCTTGTTTTTAGCAGAAAATCCGAACAGGGTTTTTAGCAAGGAGGAATTGTTTGAAAGGGTCTGGGGCTATGATTCTTTGACGGATGCATCGACAATAACCGTACATATAGCGAGGATAAGGGAAAAAATCAGCGCTAGTTGTGAAAATGGCCAGTATATTGAAACCGTATGGGGGGCGGGCTACAGATTCAAAATGTAAAGAAATAGTTGAATATGACGGACCTGTTTTTCAGCTCGCAGTAATTTCCCGGCATTAAGACAGGGGCCGGCAGGCTGTGTGAAAAAGCACTTTCCCTACTTTTGGAAAATCCATATTTCCTCAATAGGTTCCTTCTAATAAATCAGTTAGATATTTCACTATGATTTTTTAATCATGTGCAAACACATGCTTACCTATTGATAATGTGATGTTTCTCGTCCAAATCCATCCGCTTGTAGCACTTGATGGATTCCAAAAATATATGGCTCCTCCTGTAGGATCCCACCCATTTAATGCATCTTTGGCGGCATTGTATGCGGAAGCATTCGGAGTTTCATTAATACTACCATTTTTTATCGGTTCAAATGCACAAGGTTGATAAATTACCCCGGCTAAGGTATTTGGGAAAGAGGGATGTGTAACTCTATTTAACATTACGGCGCCAACAGCTACTTGACCTAAATAAGGTTCTCCTTTTGTTTCCGCATGAATAGTTCTTGCCAATAGATTTATATCATCATCCCTTGATATCCCACGGTCAGTTGATTTGATAGGCTGTGCAGCCTTCGGGGGCGCATTTGAAACTGAATTTTTTTCCTGTTTTAATTCTGATTGTGATAGCTTGACATCTTTCTTGTTTGGATCTGGGGCCGGAGGTTGTACATTTCTGATTTTGAGAAATAAAGTGATGATGAGTAGTATACTCAATATTATCGTTAAAAATATAGTAATGGATTTTTTCATAGGCCACCTCTGATTTTCTTAGTAATATTATTTTTAACTGAGGCCTGTAAAATTATCCGGAAAAATATTGAGGCAGGGGGAAATTGTAATTCCGCCTTTACATATCTTTTTTAGATATAATTAAAAGAGAAAAATACGAATTAAGGAGGGGACAGGTGGACAAAAAACTTTTATTACAGGCTATAATAAAGTTTTTATCGGGATTATTATCATTAAGTGTATTGCTGTTTATTCCTGCCGGTACATTAAAATTTTGGAATGCATGGTTGCTTTTTTCCGTGTTATTTGTGCCAATGTTTATTATAGGTGTAGTACTTTTTATAAAAAATCCGGAATTATTGGCAAAACGCTTGAATATGAAAGAAAAAGAAACCGAACAGAGATCTATGGTTATATTGTCAGGTTTGATGTTTATTGTTGGATTTATAATGGCTGCCCTTGATTTCAGATTTCAATGGTCGAATATACCAACTTGGTTGGTTATCATAGCAGCGATGTTTTTCCTTATTGCATATGCTCTCTTCGTGGAAGTATTGCGTGAAAACATTTATCTTTCTAGGATTGTTGAAGTGCAGGAAAACCAAAAAGTGATTGATACGGGTTTGTATGGGATTGTAAGGCATCCTATGTATTCGGCTACATTATTGCTGTTTTTAACGATTCCCATCATTCTGGGGTCAGTTTATTCATTTGTTGTGTTTATGATCTATCCGGTATTGCTTGTGAAACGTATTTTGAATGAAGAGAAAGTATTAGAATTAGAATTAGAGGGATATGTTGACTATAAAAAATCAGTAAAATATAGGTTGATTAAATTTATCTGGTAAATTTGGAAGTATGGACTGAAACACCTGTTTTTCAGCCTGCAGTAATTCCCTGACATTGACTGTCAGGATTTTTATTTTAATAAAACTATTGCTTTTATTTTGCAAATGATATATACTACATTACAACAGTAATGCACTATGTTGGGTCGGCGGTTAGGGGGAAAAGAAGTGAAACTTAATACCGAAGGAATGAAACCTTTATATATACAGGTTTCCCAGTGGTTAGAGACAGAAATTCTGTCCGGCAATATTAAGGAAAATGAAAAAATATATTCTCAGTATCAGCTTGCGGAGATGTTTAATATAAACCCGGCAACTGCGGCCAAAGGGCTCAATATTTTAGCCAATGAAAAAATTCTTTATAAGAAGCGGGGACTCGGAATGTTTGTAGAGACGAACGCTAAAGAAAACATCCTGCGCAAAAGAAAAGATCAAAATCTAAAACCTCTGGTATGGGAATTAGTTATGGAATCGGAACGATTAGATGTCACCGAAGAAGAATTGATTGACATGATAAAAACTGCCGGAATTCAGATCAGGGAGGGAAGAAATTATGAAAGTGATTGAGTGTAACAGACTTTCTAAATCATATGAAAGAGTAAGAGCGATAAAAGATCTGTCCCTTAACATTGAGGGAAATAAAATCACCGGGCTTATAGGGAGAAACGGCGCCGGCAAAACAACGCTGTTAAAAATGATAGCCGGTTTGCTGCATAAGACATCAGGGGAGGTAAGGGTCTTCTCGGAAGAACCTTTTAACAGCCTTAAGGTATCTGCAAACATCATATTTATTGATGATAATTTGGCCTTCCCAAAATCTTTTTGCTTGGGGGATATATTAGAAGCCGCAGATACTTTTTATGAAAATTGGGATATGTCCCTTGCC
>CAYOGD010000155.1:0-3343 GCA_964403395.1 uncultured Alkaliphilus sp. | reverse complement strand
AGGCGATTTTAGGTACATATGACAGTGACAATATCGATATAGAAAATCTGAAAGATGAGATCTCATGGGCGGACGCAATCATCATGGGACCGGGAATGGGAAAAAACGAAACCACAAAATCCATTTTAGATGTTCTGGTACCGAACGCGGATGTCCCTTTAGTTATCGATGCGGATGGAGTAAATGTGATAGCGGAGTATCCGGATATACTTGAAAATCATAAAAATAATATAATATTGACACCTCATCTGGGGGAGATGGGGAGGCTCGTCAAAAAGGATATCCGTGAGATAAAGGAAGACACTATAAAAGAAGCGGAAGAATATGCAAAAGAAAAGAATATAATATGTGTTCTAAAAGATGCAAGAACAGTTGTAACGGACGGGAGCGGCAGTGTTTATTTAAATCAATCGGGCAATAACGGAATGGCTACGGCGGGTTCCGGAGATGTGTTGACAGGAATAATTGGGGGATTGCTGGTACAGGGGGCGGACAACTTGGAAGCAGCGGCCCTGGGGGTTTATATCCACGGGCTGGCAGGAGACGGCGCAGCCTCCAAATTAGGCAAATACAGCATGATTGCAGACGATATTATCGATAATATCAGTGATGTATTGTATTAATGGCACCTCAGGTTTTGTCATTCCGGTTTTGTTGTTATTTTATAAGTCTGATTTTAAAATGGGGCTGGTGATATGAGAGAAAGTATAGATTCACTATCCATATTTGATGAAGAGTATGGGATATTATCAAATGTGGAGAGAATAAAAATAATGAATATGCAGTACATAGATTCGGAAACTACGGATTGGGAAGAGCTGTTTAAGGGATATTCAAAACTGCATGCGGTTACCTATTCTTCATCCATAGATTTTATCAGCAAATTGCTTCCCATGTTCGAAGAGGTTGAAATAATATTCGGGTCTGAGAAGATTTTAGGGGGTTTGGACGATATAATGGCGTATCAGCAGGTAGCCCTCAAGGAATTAAGGCCTATTTTTAATAAAAAGGAAAAAGAATTGCTGGGCAGAATAGATGACGGCACATTAAAATTATTTTTGATGAGGAGTAAAATTTCCCATAAGAAAGTGTATCTGCTTGAAGGTAAGGGCTTGGAGCCGAAAGTTGTAACCGGCTCGGCGAATTTATCGAATGTGGCCTTTTCAGGCAGGCAATTGGAGAATATTTATGTATTGAAAGGTGAAAAGGCATATAACGAATTTTTTACAGAGTACAACGAAATGAGGTCGGAGAGTTCGGACAGTATAAGCAAGGAGGCTATAATATCGGTAGATGATGAAAATATTGAAAATCTCCCCATCATATCAAATATTCAAAAGGCTAATAAGGTTGTTGTAATAGAGACGGAGAAAGAGGCGGCAAACGATCTCGGTAGGACTGTCATAATCGATCATGAAAATATCAAAAAAAGGTATAAAGATATTGTACCGAAGCCTGATAAATCCGGTAAAATACTTTTAAGCTACGGCGAGATAAAAAAGATGATAAAAACGATGAAACAGATGAAGGTAGAGAAAGAAGCTATTGAAAGAAAAATACCGAAGTTAAAGATAGACATAGATAATAGAGAGATAATATTGGATGATAAGCTTCTGGACTTAAATCCCAAACCGGAGGAAATCACAAACGATGTGAATTTATTTGTTAATTATTTTGAGGGCTTTAGCACTTTTCTTGGTGACACGAAGGATGCTGCAAATAAATACTATGCGTTTGCCAACTGGTTTTTTGCATCCCCTTTTATGTCCATTGTGAGAAATTATGCGACTTTATACAATAAACCCATCACACCTTATCCGGTATTCGGATTATTATACGGGAAAAGCAATGCGGGAAAAACAAAGTTATTAGAGACCTTGATGATCATGATGGTAGGGAAAAAGGCGATAATTCCGGCCAAAGATTTTACCAAATCCTTGATATACAACCTGAGGATAGAGATGCAGGGATTTCCCATAGTGATAGACGATTTGAACAATACAAGGTTCAGAAACCATGGGATTGAACTGATAAAAGATGATTCCCATATAGCGGAAAATTTTTCTGCAATAGCAATCAGTGCAAACGAGGATGTAAGGGCGGTAGAGAATGAATTGTCCAAAAGGATGATAATCTGTAATATCAATGCCAGTTTGCCAAAGATGAAAGCGATGAAAGGAAGCTTAGTGAGAATGACTCAGAAAAATATGGGCACTGCCTTCTACAGGGAATATTCAAGGAGGATGATGAAAGAGCTTTATTTTCTGATAGAAGACTTGGCGGATGATAACAGTGAGGCGCCGGATATATTTACATTGTCTTCGGGTATAATCAGAGACATCGTCCGCAAGTTTTATCTGGGAGAACCCCCGGAATGGGTGGTTGATCTAAAACTTGATTATTATTTTGAAACCTTAGCCGAACAAGGTGTTAAACGGAGGATCCTCAATATGTGGGAGTCCAACCCTAAAATGTTTAAAATCGATAAAAGATCAAATATATTGACTATAGATACGGGGGATTATCATGAAGCCAATAGGATAGTTGGGGAATTGCCCTCGTATATTCAAAAAGGGACGGCAAATGGAATAATATCTTTAGATTTGGAATATGCGAAGGAATATTTCGAACAGGATTTTAGATTAAATCTGCTCGATAGATTTATAGGATAGACACACCATCTTTCTTGCACCAATTATCGAATGTGAATACAACCATTATGAGTATAAGATATCAAGGGTGGTTTCTTGATTTTGGAAGGGCGGTGAATGTGATGAAATTCGGAATGAGAAAACCGAGCCTAAAAAAGAGAATAGGAGCCAGAACCAGTATTAAGAGACAGATAATTCACAGAGGGGGCCTTAAGATGCCCAGGGGGTACGGTTGGGTCAGAAACCCTAAGAAATATATTTATAACAAGGTTTATAACCGGACTACTTTCGATATATTCAAGGTTTTTAAGAATTTATTAAAATAAGATCAATGAAGGACCGAGACAAAAAATACATCGAAAAGATGCAAACGATAATAATAAGAATAATATGTGTAAATATGATATAAAGATTAATATTTAAATATAAAAAATTAATGGATGTTAAGGGATATATAATTTAATTTTTATAGTGTCTAGTTAATAGCAGGAAACGGCGAACATTTATAGAATAATATAACGTAACAATAAATTAGAAAAATATCCATGAAGATAAAATATAAAAGAGCATTCCAAAGGTGGTGGAGTGATGGGAAGTAAAATGGAGCAAATGCTGGAATTGGCCTTAGATAGGTTAGCAAGCATAGAAAAAACACAAGAAGGTATGGGAGAAAGACTGGAAGGCATAGAAAA
>CAYOGD010000154.1:0-3385 GCA_964403395.1 uncultured Alkaliphilus sp. | reverse complement strand
TTAAAAATATCAATCTTTATGCTAAGCCCGGACAAAAAATAGCCTTTGTAGGTTCCACAGGTGCGGGTAAAACTACAGTCACTAATTTAATAAACAGATTTTATGAAATAAACGAGGGCAGCATACTTTACGATGGGATAGATATAAAAAATATCAAAAAGCATGATTTGAGGAGTACCATGGGTATTGTGCTCCAAGATATAAACCTATTCGAAGGCACTATTGCAGAAAATATAAGATATGGCAGATTGGATGCTACGGATGAGGAAGTAATAGAAGCTGCAAAGCTTGCCAATGCGCACTATTTCATAACCAATCTCGCTAAGGGGTATGATACTATGCTAACACCCGATGGACAAAACCTGTCCCAAGGTGAGAGGCAATTGCTTTCAATTGCAAGGGCGGCAATAGCCGACCCTGCCATACTTATTCTCGATGAAGCTACATCTTCCGTAGATACCAGAACCGAAAAGCTGATTGAAGAAGGTATGGATAAATTGATGGAGGGACGGACTACCTTTGTAATCGCTCATAGGCTATCTACAGTTCGCAATTCTAATGCAATAATGGTATTGGAACATGGCGAAATTTTAGAACGTGGGGATCACGATGATCTCATGAAACAAAAAGGACGATATTATGATTTAAATGTTGGGACAGTGGATTTGGAATAAAAAGACATCCTTTTATACATGAATTTTTCTTAGGATTTACAAGTTCCGCATAATATTTGCCCCTCTTCAATCCCTGCCCAGGGCTCCATAAAGGCTTCTCCACATTTTGCACATGTAGCAAACGGAAACAGACGGGCCTTCCCGAGTATCTTCATTTGTATCCGTTGGACATCAAACAATTCATCATCTGTCAACTGCATCAATTCCGCGCCACGTTTACCGCGGGCATCAATCCATTGCTGCTTTTCCTCTTTTGTAGCTGTGCCCTCTTTTACCTTGCGATGAAGGCGCAATGGTTCATTGGAAGGCCAGGGTAGAATTTTAAGAAGGATGCGTATTCCCTCACCGGTTTTTTTATCTACCCAACTGAAGGCAAACTTACCTGTATTTTTTATTATCAATCCATCATTGCCCAATGTACATCCTGTAACAAGTTGAACACCATCCACTCCACAGACATCATTTTCGCAAATCGCTATATGGGTTTCATCCAATCTCTTTGACGGTTTGTTTAGCGTTTCCAATGCCAGAACACTTGCCCTGTATCCAACCACTATGCCGGGACAGACATGCCCGTGAAAATTAACCGTTTCCTGCCATAATGCTTCACTCATATTAAATCTCCCCCTCTTTAAATCAAATAATATTCTTGGTCTATATTTCTATGATACAGTAAATTAAACAATACTTATTTCGGATGTCCCATTCATTCATATATTCGTCCCTTTTTTTCAGATACTATAAATTTGTTTAATAAATAAGACATTGTTAAAATGTCAAGGATGTTTATAATAAATCTTATAGAGGTAAAATTTTTACCGAATGAATTTATATTATTTCATGTACAATATCTACTATTTCCGCATCTGTGTTGTCCTCGATAAAATTAATGATATGTTCGAAGATGCGATCTGCCTGAACCGTATTAATCGATACATAAGCAAGTCCTAATATAATGGTTTGATGTGTATTTTGCTCGTCTATTTCGGCAATGGATACATTAAACTTGTTGCTTACTTTTGAGCATATGCTTTTTACAATCTTTCTTTTCTCCTTAAGTGAATGAACCCAAGGGGCATAAAGTTTTATTATAATTGTTTTTACTATCATCGTTAAATTTTCATATCCTTTCCGTAGCCCCTTCCCGCCGGGCTATGTGAAAACACAGAACAAAAAGCCCAAGTACCTCGTTCCGTCAAAAAGTACAACGAGGTCTAACAATCCCTCGGATCTAATATTTCCCTTCTGATAAGATCTAATGCCGTATTTGTTAATCTACTTCTTATCCTGCTTCTACTTCCACTCGAATTTATTTTCTTAATTTTTGTGATTCCGTTTATACAAATCCCTATATATGCAAGTCCGACAGGATGAATCGCAGTACCCCCATCAGGCCCCGCTACACCTGTAATAGACACCCCTACATCAGTACCTGCAACCCTACATATACCCTCCGCCATTTCCCCGGCAACTTCCTCACTGACGGCGCCATATTTTTCTAACGTTTCCGGTTTTACACCTATGAGCTTGATTTTTGATTGATCACTATATGAAATAACTCCTTCCATAAAGACAGAAGATATTCCGGGATAGTTGATTAATCTTGCCGCCAAAAGTCCACCGGTGCATGATTCGGCAGTAGCAATAGTCAGCCCTTTTTCAATTAAAAGCTCTGCTACTACGGCCTCCAGGCTTATATTTCCCTCTCCGTAGACATAAATACCCAATCTGTCCCTTATTTGATTTTCAACCGGAGTAATCAGTTTTTCCGCCTCTTCCCGTGTAGGTGCACTTGCCGCTATCCTGATGGTTATTGCCCGTGCTTTAGAATATGGAGCTACGGTTGGATTTGTTTGATTCTCTATAATATCCATTATCATTTCTTCCATCTGTCCCTCACCTATACCTGTAACATTGAGGGTTTTAGACACAAATGCCTTATCTCGATATTTTTGTAGGTAAGGAATGATGTGAGCCTCGAATAACGGTATATTTTCCCTCGGCGGTCCCGGTAATAAGATCAATTTTACATCCTTGTCCTCAATGATACATGCCGGAGCCGTGCCAACTAAATTTGGTAAAATAATAGAGCCCTCCGGAAAAAACCCTTGCTTTCTATTTCCATCGTTTACAGGCAGCCCCCTTTTTGCAAAAAATTCCTGTATCGCTTTTAAGGATTCCTCATGAGGTACCATCTTTTTATTTAAAAATCGGGCTGCAACCTCCTTAGTTATATCATCCTTTGTAGGTCCTAAACCCCCGGTAGTAATCACTAAATCCGCCCTATCAAAAGCTATTTTATATGCCTTAAGCAATCTTTCCACATTATCTCCAACAACGGATTGATAATAAGTATCAATTCCCAAGTTAGCCAGTTCCCTTGCAATATACTGTGCATTTGTGTTGACTGTCTCCCCTAACAACAGTTCTGTACCAACAGCAATAATTTCCGCTTTCAAGTCCGCCACCTCTTTGTCAATTAGTTTTTCTCTGTATTATTTTTTTCTTTAATTACACATATATTCTATTTTACTACAAAAAATCCTTTATTATATGTTCAAAAATGAAGACCCCTCTTTAAATAGAAAGGGGCCTTGTTATTGGATTTGCTATAAATTTAATGTAGATCGGACTTGTTATGTTTTAGGTATACAAATTACCTGACCTATCTGCAATTTATTAGGATCCACACCCGGGTTTACTTTTTGTAT
>CAYOGD010000153.1:0-3392 GCA_964403395.1 uncultured Alkaliphilus sp. | reverse complement strand
AATCATATTCATGTGCTTTCTCTTCGCCTTTGAGTACCTTCAGGACCCCTGATGCAAGGGCCTGCAATTCATTTTCCCCCGGCACCACTTCCACCGGAGCAATAAAAGATACTCTTCGCCTGATCCAATCCGTAACCATCTTTGAATGTGCAACCCCGCCGGTGATTATAATTTTATCAACTTTACCCTCCAATGCTGCGGAAAGTTTTCCTATATATTTTGCGGTTTGGTACGCCATAGCTTCATAAATGAGCGCTGCATATTCATCTCCATTTCTGATCCTGTCTTCTACCTCTAAGGCACTGTTTGTATTCAAATAGGATACCAAGCCGCCCCTGCCCCTGAGCTTCTTGTCCATAATCGCTCTATCGGTTGAATAGCACAGGTCAATTAACCGGTCCGTAGGCAATCCTCCCGCC
This sequence comes from uncultured Alkaliphilus sp., assembly GCA_964403395.1. Classification (GTDB taxonomy): domain Bacteria; phylum Bacillota; class Clostridia; order Peptostreptococcales; family Natronincolaceae; genus JAAZJW01. The sequence continues at coordinate 2,973 of CAYOGD010000153.1, read as the reverse complement.
CTTTCCGGTGAAAAAGGCCCCTCTACGTCTGATACCATATCTACCATTTTACCGTTTTTATGAGCAGTTAAAGTTGTCCCCCCGCCCATATGTACCACCACAAAATTGCACTCATCATACTTCTTATTCATATTCTCAGCTATTTTTATGGCAGCTGCTCTCATATTGAGACAATGTGTAAGGCTTCGTCTTTCTATATCTATCAAACCTGAAATCCTAGCAATATCCTCCAGTTCGTCCACTGAGACGGAATCATAGATATATGCATCTACTCCGATAGAATCTGCTATCTCTTTAGCCATTACAGCACCCAGATTGGAAGCATGTTCGATTATCGGCCTGTTTTTTAACCTGTCGATCATGATGTCATTTATTCTATACGCCCCGGATCGCATCGGCAGAAGGGGTCCGCCCCTGCTTACAACGGCGGATAATTCCCTCATATCGAAATTATTTTCTTTTAAAAAATCTATTATTTTATTATATCGCATTTCATATTGATCTTCTATCCTGTCATATTTTGCGATCTCCTCATTGGAATGTTCTATATCCCTTCCTGATATCTTTTTAACATCATCATATATTGCAACCTTTGTCGAAGTCGATCCCGGATTTATCGCAAGTATTTTAAAAGACATCTCTTACCCTCCCGTGTTTGTAACCATCTTATATTATATTATAGTATCAAGCTTTGTGCCAGATTAAGTTTTTGTTATTGACTAAACGTTAAAACAATGCTAATATTAAGTTACAGATAAATATAGAAAATCCTTCAGGGCAGGGTGAGATTCCCCACCGGCGGTAAAAGTCCGCGAGTCTATTTTGATTGAACCGGTGTAATTCCGGTACCGACAGTAAAGTCTGGATGGAAGAAGGTAAAATTATTGTATTTATGAGAATTATCCTTATAACCTCAGAACTACTTATTAAAATTAGGCCCTGATAAAACTTTATCAGGGTTTTCTTATTTTGATCCGGCATACAGGCAAACTGATATCCAATTTTTAGTAAAACGAGGTGAATTTATGGACTCTTTGTGTATGTCCCGTGCACTGGATTTAGCAAAACTTGGTGCCGGTTATGTAAACCCAAATCCATTGGTTGGGGCTGTAATAGTTAAGGGCAATAAAATTATCGGGGAAGGTTACCATGCAAAATATGGCGAGGCCCACGCAGAGATCAATGCCTTCGGAAATGCCACGGAATCCGTTACAGGGGCTACCATGTATGTAACTTTAGAACCTTGTTCTCATTATGGCAAAACTCCGCCCTGTGTGGAAGCCATTATAAACAAGAAAATTGGAAAAGTTGTGGTTGCCGCGGAGGACCCTAATCCCTTAGTAGCCGGCAGAGGAATCAAAATTTTAAGGGAGAACGGTATAGAGGTGATAACGGGGGTATTAGAAGACAAAGCTAAAAAATTGAATGAGATATTTATAAAATTCATTACAACGGGGCTTCCCTTCTGTGCCCTTAAAACCGCAATGACACTGGACGGTAAGATAGCAACTTATACCGGCGACTCCCGCTGGGTCACTAACGATAAATCCAGAAAATATGTCCATAGATTACGCCACAAATATTCCTCTATAATGGTTGGAATAGGAACTGTCTTATCGGATGATCCTCTGCTCACAACAAGATTAGAGGATATTGACGGGAAAAATCCGATCAGAATAATTGTAGATACAAAAGGCAGTATACCTTTAGATGCAAAAGTTCTCCAATGCGATGAAAGCACCAAAACTATCATTGCAACAACTGAAGCTACTAGTGAGGAAAAAATAAAAAATATCAAAAAATCAGGTGCGGAGGTTATAATCACACCATCTAAAAATAATAGAGTGGACTTATTATATCTTATGAAAGTTTTAGGAGAAAAAAAGATCGACAGTGTTCTCTTGGAAGGCGGAAGCAATTTAAATTACTCAGCCTTGCAGGAGGGGATCGTAGATAAGGTGTTTTCATTTATAGCGCCGAAAATAATAGGCGGAGGCTCATCTAAAACCCCGGTTGGCGGGGAAGGTATCCCTTATATGAAGGATGCCATATCTCTCAAAGATATAAATATTTCTAGATTTGAAGATGACGTGATGATAGAAGCATATATAGGAGAGGGGGTTTAGCTTTTGTTTACAGGACTTATAGAAGAGATAGGAACTGTTGAATCCATCAAAAAAGGCCCTAAATCCGCAACCATTTCCATTGAGGCTAAAAAGATATTGGAAGATATGGTGCCGGGTGACAGTATTGCAACTAATGGGGTGTGTCTGACGGTAACATCTTTTACCCCCAATAGTTTTGAAGTGGATGTTATGGCGGAAACAATGCGAAAAAGCAATTTAAACAGCTTATCTCCCGGAAATAAAGTCAACTTGGAAAGGGCCTTGAAATTAGGAGATCGCTTAGGCGGGCATATTGTGAGCGGACATATAGACGGCACAGGCACTATTGAAGACTTCCGGCAGGAGGACAACGCCGTATGGGTCTCAATAACCGCTCCGCCGGATATTTTAAAATATATAATAAATAAAGGTTCCATTGCTGTCGATGGAATCAGTCTTACCGTCGCCTATGTAGATAACAAATGTTTTAAAGTATCAATCATACCCCTTACCAAAGATGAGACAACTCTCATTGGAAAAAATATAGGTGATGAAGTTAATCTTGAAGTAGACATGATTGGAAAATATGTGGAAAGGCTCCTGTCCTTTAAAGAAGACAATCCCCACAATTCTAGTATTGACATGAATTTTCTGAGTGAACATGGTTTTTTGTAAATTTTTCTAAACAGCCGCAATTATCCATAGGTTCGTGAAAGTAAATCTGTGTGCCCGCTCATAGAGATTTACTCTATAAATATAGTTTTCATAGGGATGGGCCCGTATGTCCATCCATGTAAAAGGAGTGAAAAAGACATGTACGAATTTAACACCATTGAAGAAGCTATTGAAGATATCAAGCAAGGTAAAA
>CAYOGD010000152.1:0-3396 GCA_964403395.1 uncultured Alkaliphilus sp. | reverse complement strand
TTCACTTGTCTCCCCATGGCTAACATGTCATATTTAAATTGGGATTGATATTATGACAAGACAAGCGAGGAAAAGAAGTAGCACAGGAAATTTTCATGTTATGTTAAGAGGAATAGATAAAAGGGATATTTCTTATATGAAGAAGATAGAAAACGCAATTAAACAAGACAGATGAAACGTCCCCATGTCTTCACCCATGTCTTCCCCATGTCTTCCCCATGTCTTCCCCATGTCTTACGTGTCTTAATTTCTATCTATATACATTTTTTCTATGTTCTATTTCTAGTAATAATATAATTATTTTTCTATTATTTATATGGCTTATTATTCTATAGTCCCCGACCCGGTATCGCCACTGTCCTTTAAAACTTCCTTTCAGTGGCCTTCCATGTGCATATGGATTTTCGCAATTTTCCAAGTTCTTTTTTATCCACGCCATTATTATACGCGCATTATTTTTTCCCATTTTTTTGAGACCTCTTTGCGCTCCCTTTTCAAATCTAACTTTATATTTTTTATTCATTCAGATCCAATTCTTTCATCATTTCATCAAAAGATATATCTTCGGGATTGTCTCTATGTTTTTTCATTGATTCCATATATAAATTAATATCAATATCATCTTCTATTTTTTCCATAATTGCTTCTCTTACTAAATCTGATATGGAAATACCTTTTGTCTTTGCATAATCTCTGATTAATTTACTTTCTTTATCACTTATTCTTAATGATATGGTACTCATATCCGCACCTCCTCATATCATATTGTACTACATTGTATTACACAGTTCAATGGCTGATAATGTTTTTACATAATTATTTTATATCAATCCATTATTCTTATTCATTTAAACATTCTTTACACGGGAAAGGAAGCAGTGATTTTGTTTTCCTGCTTCCCCCGTTTCCATCAGTTTTCCCCTATTTTAATAGCATTCATAGGGCATTCCCTCATGGCTAAATTTATTTTCTCACCATTTTTATTTTTTATTGTATCTGTCAATGGTATTGCCTTACGGTTTTCCAGTTTAAAATAATTTGGTGCTATGTCTACGCATATTCCGCAACCTGTACAGGCCTGTTTGTTTATTTTGATACTATCTTTGGATAAATTATCTTCTCCCGATGGTATTTCATCTTTATTGACTAATTTTCCTATGATATGTCCCATGAATATAATGGCTATGGTAGTGAAAATCCATCTCACTATCATAAACTTCGGGCCGAGAAATTTGGCTTCGTTGGCAAGCATGGGTATTTTAATCACTGCCCATGAACTCAGTATAACAACTATATTTGATATACTGGCACCTTTCTGCAACAACATCTTGCACACCGGAAATGCAGCATATATAGGCCCTGCCGAAACACTTCCCAGGGCCAAAGAGATAAAGGAACCTTTCAGTCCCGATCCTTCCCCTAGGGCATTTATTATCATATCTTTTGGTATCCAGGCTTCAATCAGGGCGGTCAATAAAAACACAACGGGCATTATAATCAACATTTCTTTTAAATAATATCCGCTGTTCTTTATAGACAGCACAGCTTTTTCGGTATTTATAACGAACAACAGCAGATATATGATCATAACTCCAGCTAAAAATAAATTCTTTTTAATCTTTTCCATCATAATACCACCCCCATCAATAAAGAAATTACTATTGCCAGTCCAAAACTTAATAGATTTCTGACTGCTGTAAATTTAATCCCAAATTCCTTCTTTTCCAGGTTAAAGGTTACCAAACCGACCATGGTTAAGGTAGTAAGAAAAGCAACTGCCGGCATTATACTGGCACCCATATCGACTATGGAACCCACCAGGGGAAATGCCACAAAAGCGGGAATCAATGTTACACTGCCCAGGGCTGCCGCTAAGACCGTAGATAGAACCGTGTTGGAACCTCCCAGATAATTTTTAATCAGTTCCGGCGGAATAAATGTCAGTATCAGGCCTATTAAAAATAATATCCCTATCAGCTGCCCCACTATACCTCCCATCATTTTTTTTGATTTTTTCATTGAATTGATTGTTTTTTCTTTATCCTTGATGATAGAAATAACAAACCATATCAAAGTGATTGCCCAAAGTGCTATGGTGAAAATGTCCATAAAATCTCCCCTTTCATAATGATCAAATATTGCAGGAGTTATTCTTAATTCATTCTTATAAATATTAATATATCCTGATATAATAAGAAGTAACTTTAGTTACTTTTCGGGGGTTTTTTATATGAAAACAAATAAACATTTTCGATTTTTATCAAGTATGCCGTTATTTAGCGGATTTGCCGAGATCGAATTAGCAGAGGCCTTGGGAAACAGGCTTCTTATAAGGAGTTTTAGGAAAAATGAAATAATTCATCTACAAAATGAAAGGGCCAAATCTATGGATATAATCCTGGAAGGCGGGGTTACTGTTCAAAGTATAGATGAAAATGGTAATATCCTGTCCATTGTTAATTTGAATGAGGGGGATATGTTGGGCTGCAATCTGATTTTTTCTAATGATAATGAATATCGCATGACGATAATAGCTATAGAGAACACTAAAATATTTTCTATGAGCAGGGAACAGGTATTAAAATTCTGTCAAACAAATGAGGAGTTTCTGATCAAGTTTTTAGAAATTCTGTCTGATAAAGCATTAGTATTAACTACGAAGATCCGTTCTTTGGCAAGGAAAACTATCAGGGAAAAAATTATGGATTTTCTAATTTTTGAATCCGGCAGGCAGGACAGCAAAACAATAAAACTCTCTATTTCCAAGAAGGAGTTGGCTGAAAAATTTGGAGTTGAAAGGCCTTCGCTTCAAAGGGAATTAAGGAAGATGAAGGACGATGGTTTGATAGATTATGATTCCAAGATTATTGAATTAAAGTGAAGTTATATATTATGGTATAATAGATTTGATCAGTTATAAAAGAGTTAACACTGGTGATATTTGATGGTGCCGTAATGGTTTGGTCCGATAAGATATGATTGAGAAAATAGATTTTAATTATAAATAAAATTGAACAATCGGCAATCTATAATATAGTAGGTGTGATAAGGAAATTGCGGATATGGTATTATATCTATATAAAAAACTTCCGGGGGTGTGAATCCGTGGGCAACCTTAAAAAACTGGATTTGTATCAAAATGCTATTAACAAGCTGAGGCCCTTTGAGGATGATATGTTAAAACAAGTGAGGGATTTTTATCGCGTTGGATTGACATGGACATCTAATGCATTGGAAGGGAATTCCCTAACTGAAAGTGAAACTAAAAAAGGAAAATATCCAAAATGAGATGCACGTTCTGTGCGGATGGCTAGAAACAGAAAGGCAAAAATATCATCCTGTAAAACTTGCGGCTATTTTGCATAAAAAATTTGTATTCATTCACCCTTTTAGAGA
>CAYOGD010000151.1:0-3408 GCA_964403395.1 uncultured Alkaliphilus sp. | reverse complement strand
ACCATGGGGTCAGGTACAGTGGTCTTTTTTTCGAATGTTCTATTCCATTTCCACACATTCCGCGCTGAGAGAAACCGTACGCACCTGGCCGTCAAATTCAAAATCAACCCATATCCTTCGCTTATGTTTGTCCAATTTCGTTATAGTCCCAAAACCGTCCAATAGGGGGCCGTCTATAACCTTAACCGTCCTTCCTATTGTCAACACCCTGGAGGTTTCAATGTGTCCCTGATGCCGATATATCCACATGGAATACTCATAATCCATCCCCCCCAGTTTTTTTAAATTCGATTCATTGCCCAGCACTTTATAAAATCCGGGAATTCTTTTTATCAATTCAAAATCTATCTCTTCCTCCGCATATAAGAATACATATCCCGGGAATAGTATTTGCTCACGCTGTTGCCACTTGCCTTTACGCTTTTCCTGCAAAACACGAACCGGTGCAATAGCTTCAAGTCTATTATCCAATGCAGTCATCAGTTGAACCACATTTTTTTCCGAACCTGTTTTACAGAATATACACCAAGATATCAAGTCTTCAACCTCCTATTGTAATAAAGCGCCGTAGAGACAGTTCCTTTAACCATTGACGCATTTCAGGTATCATATTAATCAACCGAAAAATTCTATCGAATCTAAACATTTTTTAACAAAACGATGTAAATTACTAATATTTTTCACAACTAATAGATTTTTGTAAAAATCCTCTATTTCATCTAGATTAAAGCCCTCTTTATTTATCGGAAATAATTTAATGTAATCCTTTTTGCTTTTTCTCAAATCAACATATCCCGCCTTGAATAATATATCTTCTAAGCATTCAATATTATAAATAGGTGTAATTAAATTGTACATCCAATGTTTCTTAAACATCCTTTTTGATATATAATTTTTAAAAAGCATATCAGAACATCTGTCTTTGTCCATTACAATAAATATTTCCAGATCCTTTTTTTCTAAATTTTTCTTCGGCACAATTAAATATTTTTTATTTAAACTATACCGATTTTTAAAAACAGTATTATTTAATACTAAATTCAGACTGTTAATTTCAATATTATTTTTACCCTTATTATGGCTGTATACCTCCAACGGAAGCCTTAAATTACTTCTAATATATTGACAAATTATATCCTCAGATTTCCCGTGAACAATAGCAATATTTTCTACATACTGAGGTTTAATCCGTTTTCTACTCATAATAATCTCCATCCAAAATATCTATTAAATCTTCAAAATCAAAATATCCTGTTATTGGCACACCACCGTATAGCCCTTTTATATACCTGTCCCTAATATTGTGGTTGGATCTCGTTCTTATATCATAATCTTTTACATTAAGTAATTTTTTTTCGCCATTAATATCAATTACAATAAAATAAATGTGTTCCTTCGGAATCGTTTCTAATAATGTCGTATTATGAGTAGTAATGATCAATTGCCCATCAATACAGTCCATTGCGCTTAATATCAATTTATTAAATAAAACATCATGAATTCCCGTATCTGCTTCATCAATTATAGAAGTATTGTGTGTGCAGGCCTCTACTATAGGTAATAGTAAATTAAGAATATGCTTTGTTCCGGTAGACTCATACCTAAAATTAATATCTTTTAATTTACCACCTATCATTTTTTTCACATATAACGAATAATCTGAAATTCTACCCTGTGCATCATAATCTATTTTATAATAAACGTTCTTTATATCTGAATATAAATTAGTGAAAAAATACCTTAAAAACCGTTCTTTTTTATCTAGATCCATATCCTTTGTTTTAGTAAATTTATTAGAATCAAGATCCATTAATAAGTCATACTTTGTGGCAAACCTAATTTTTGAACCCGTGTTATTGTTGAACCTAACATTGTACATCTGGAAGAAATCTAATATTTTAAAAATGTTTTTATTAACCCTATCACGTAGGTATTTTTTATTTATATGAGTTGTTTCATAGAAAAATATAGATAAAAAGGTGTTTTTTCCCCAATATTTATGAATCTTTTCAATTAAATTTTCCCTATAATTTTTATCCTTGAATATTGTAGATGATAATTCGATTTTGCTATCCGTGATTTTAAAATGAACACCTTTTCTTTTAAATAACTGATAATACAGCTCTTCCTCCTTTATTCCGGTGTTAAAAACCATTCTATAGTACCCATCCATACCGTCTACATTAAACCCATATTCGATTTCTATATTTTCCTTTGTCCCGATACATCGAACAGCATCTACAATTTTTATTAGATCACGATAAAGAAATTCATAACGCATTCTCTTTTCGAGCAATGTCAAGTTTTTTATTAATTCCCTCTCATCAATAATGTCCCTTGATTTCTCATATTCATTCCTGTTCCTAACAGTATCTATTGAATCCTTTAAAAAATCAAACGCTTCAACTAAATTCGTTTTTCCGGCACCATTCTCGCCATATATAACAATTAAATTGTTTGGCTTCCCTCCCGTAGTTCTAAAATCAAACTCTACATCCTTAAAGGATTTAAAATTTTTCAATTTCAAATAGATAAACATAATAATCCACCTCTTATTATAATTATATTATATTATATACCATTATCGACAATAATGGAACATTTTATTCCATAATCACATAATAATTTTAATATAATATGCTAATTATAAAATTACTGACTTGTGCAAGTTCACCTTACTAACAATAATTTTAATCTAAATAAAATAAAGATAGGTATTTTAAATAAACACCAATCTTGATTATTTAACTATTATTTTATCAATTAGTACCTAGATATTTCAATATGTGTTTAGCATTAACACATATTGCTGGATTTTTATAATTTATTCGTATTTATACCAAAATACCCTAAAATACCGGCAGCCGCTCCGGCAATATCAATAAAAACATCCTTAATTTGTGCACCCCTTCCGGGTACAAATAATTGATGAACCTCATCCGAAATTGCATAAAAAGAACAGAACAGAAGGGTTATAATAACTCCTCTAATTCCGCATATTTTACTCTGCCCTATTGCGTTTAGAAACAAGGCCCCCAAGACTAAGTAGAGAAAAAAATGAGAATTCTTCCTTATCAGATGATTCAATTTTCCCATATTCATTTTAGCCGCAGTTTTAGGAGCAATTTTTTCTACGGCTTTTATAACCGCTTCGGTTATTCCACTGCTAAGTGCATTAGATTGCTCCGCCGCCTGGGATGAAAAATTAAAAATCAATACCATCCAAAGGAATACTGCAATCCAAGAAAATACACGAATTGAATTTTTATATTTAAGCAAACACCTTACCCCTTTTCGGTTGTTTCCCCATTTTAAAACGGAAAGTTATCCTGAATCATAGTTTCTATATACGCATTTGCGCATTGTCTTTTATCTATATATTTATTCCTATAATACCATAAAATATTG
>CAYOGD010000150.1:0-3437 GCA_964403395.1 uncultured Alkaliphilus sp. | reverse complement strand
CTTTTTTATGCATTTATTCAATTTTATGCCCGAAATTTTAATTTATTATGTCATCTTTTAATTGCCCTGCTTCCGGGTTTCTCAAGCGGTATGTTTCCTTCTCTGCAAATTGGGCATTCCGATTCTTCATAAGAAATTACTTCCAAGGATAGGGCCGCTCTAAGCTCAACTCCGAAGTCTATCTTCCCATTGCTCCTGTCCACTAAAACAACAACCCCTGATAGAATCGCACCCAACCCTTCCACCAATTCTATAACTTCCCTCACGGACCCCCCCGTAGTAATTACATCTTCCGAAACCAACACCCGGGCCCCTTTCGGTATTGAAAATCCTCTCCTTAAAACCATTTTTCCTTCTTCTCTTTCCGCAAACATCGCTAAGGCACCCAATTGCCTTGCCATTTCATATGCCATAATAATTCCGCCCGTTGCGGGGCCTATTACAATTTCTACATTATCATCTTTAAATTCTTCTGCTAACCCCTTACATATTTCCCCTGCGTATTCCGGGTATTGAAACACCTGAGCACACTGCATATACTGATCGCTATGGCGGCCCGATGTCAATAAAAAATGCCCCCTTTTTAACGCCCCTGTTTTTTCTAAAATTTCGATAACTCGTTCCCTATTTATCATATGTGTTCCTCCATATATATTTTTCACTTTGTAAATTAAAACCTCAAAATTTAATATAAATTACATGTTCATACTAGTTTCGAATATGAATAATTCTACATCTCATTCCAATGAAAAATGCTACAACCCGCCAACTCACTTCGTATTTTATATTAAATTTACAATTATAAGTATCTTTTATCAATAGACGAGGCTTCCCCTCAGTTCCTCTATGCTGTTGAATCTGTGTCTAATCATATAATCTTCAATACCGTTCAAAACATCAATGGTGGCGGTGGGATTTGTAAAATTGGCCATACCTACGGCTACCCCGGTGGCACCGGCAAGTATGAACTCTACAGCATCTTCCCCCGTCATAATTCCGCCCATGCCTATGATAGGCACATCTACCGCTTTTGCAACCTCATAGACCATTCTGATTGCAACCGGCTTTATTGCCGGGCCGGATAATCCGCCCACAATATTGGCAAGTATGGGTTTTCTCGTGTTTATATCTATTGCCATACCGAGCAGTGTATTTATCAGCGATATTGCATCGGCTCCTCCGTCTACGACGGCCTTTGCAATCGACACTATATCGGTCACATTGGGACTGAGTTTTACTATCAGGGGCTGTTTAGCAGTTTTTTTAACCGCCGCTGTTATTCTTTCCGCCATGAGCGGGTCGGTGCCGAAACTTACCCCTCCCTCTTTGACGTTAGGGCATGATATATTCAATTCTATCATATCAATATCCGTGTCGCTCAATCTTTCGGCAACCCGGCAATATTCCTCAACTGTCCTTCCCACTATATTGACTATTATTTTGGTATCGTACCGCTTTAAAAAAGGCAGGTCTTCCTCTATAAAGGCTTCCACTCCCAGATTTTGAAGACCCACACTGTTCAGCATCCCGCCATAGGTTTCGGCAATACGAGGGCTGTCGTTACCTTTCCACGGTATATCGGATACCCCCTTTACCGTTATCGCACCCAATTTATTTAAATCTATATACTCGCTATATTCTTTGCCGCTTCCGAAGGTGCCGGAGGCAGTCATAACCGGATTTTTCAGCTCCACACCTGCTATATTTATTTGCATATCAGGCTTATTCATCCCAGATTACCTCCTCGCTCCAAAATACAGGCCCGTCGGTACATACTTTTCTATTTTGCCAATCCTCTTCTTCCTTTTTCTTGATCTTGCAAACACAGCCTACACAAACCCCTATACCGCAGGCCATTCGCTCTTCCATCGAAATCTGCGCCCTTATACCCATATCCTCCGCCCATTTGCCGACGGCTTTCAGCATCGGCCTGGGCCCGCAGCTGTATATCATATCTCCTGTAGTATTTTTATTTTTAATAAGTTCGATCACATTGCCTTTAAACCCGGCACTCCCGTCATCTGTAGCCACAAAAACCTTTGCACCGTGACTTTTTAACTCTTCAACTAAAATAGGGTTCTCTGCAAAACCTAGAAATGCATAGATTTCCCCTTTTAAATGTTTTGCAAGCTCTACCAGCGGAGGCACCCCTATTCCTCCGCCTATTAAAATATGGGTTTTTATACTTTCATCTATTTTAAACCCATTTCCCAAGGGGCCCAATATCTTTATAATATCGCCCTTTTTCAGGCGTGAAAAACTTTCGGTTCCCTTGCCCACCACCGCATAAACCAATGTCAATATGCCCTTTTTCCTATCTGTTTCGCAGATACTTATAGGTCTGGGCAATAACATCTCTCCTTCTCTGCAATATAAATTCACAAATTGCCCCGGTAAAGCGGACTCCGCAATTTCATCACATTGTAATTTCATAGAAAATATGCCCTGTGCTATCTGGTTTTGTTCGATCATGATTGGATAGTATAGTTTTTTCACAAAATTGCCTCCGTTTTTCAGCCTTCGTTAGGCTTTTTTCCTGTATCTGATACATATAACTTTTTATATGCTGTTTATTATCTTTAAAATAAGTTCTTTTGTAAATCATCTTTCATATATATGGCAGCCTCTCTGGCCGCTAAAGCAAAATCTTTCTCCGAAAACTTTTTTCTGTTAGGCTCTTTCAAATGGGCAGCAATAATTCCCCTGGATGAGTTGATTATTGCACCCAAACCGTCCTTATTGAAGCAACCTTTTAAATCCTCCGCCTTTGCTCCCTGAGCACCGTAACCGGGCACCAAAAAATATGTATCCGGCATTAGCTTCCTGAGATTTTCCGCCTGTTTTGGATGGGTTGCACCTACAACCGCGCCTATTTTACTGTATCCGTGCTTTCCTATCAATGTTTTTCCCCATTTATCGACCAGTTTTCCTACCCTCTCGTAAAGTTTGCCTTCCTCCGTTTCCAGGTCCTGTATTTCCCCGCTGTTCGGGTTTGATGTTTTTACCAATATGAATAAACCCTTATCATGTTCTCTGCAATGCTTGATATACGGTTCTATAGAATCTGAACCTAAATACGGGCTCAGGGTTATGGCATCTTGGCTGTAAATATTATAACATCGGTCTTCAATTTTCACTTCACCTATATGGCCCTCCGCATATGCTTCCGCCGTAGAGGTTATGTCCCCTCTTTTTATATCGCCTATCACTATTAACCCTTTGCTCCTTGCATATTCATTTGTTTCTATATAGCATCGTACCCCTTCGTGGCCGTATTTCTCGTACATTGCTATCTGGGGTTTAACAGCAGGCACTATATCACAAACATTATCTATGATTTCTTTATTAAATGCAAAAAACATCTCGCTGACTGCTTTCGGTGTTTTGCCATACTCATAAAAATATTTCTCTCTCATAAACTGCGGTACCATTTCTAA
>CAYOGD010000149.1:0-3473 GCA_964403395.1 uncultured Alkaliphilus sp. | reverse complement strand
TAGTGGAAATAACCGCCGAAAGTATTGCAATCACTATAGTATAATAAAATGCATTTTTTATCACACTATCATGAAACAATTCTTTATACCACCGCAGGGTAAACCCGCCCCATTTCCCCCTGGATCGCGATTCGTTAAACGAAAATATCATCAAAGTGATTATAGGGGCATAAAGGAATAAAAACATCAAAAATGTATAGATTCTTTTAACGGATCTGATTACCATAATCCACCACTCTCCTCCATGGGGTCCTCGTGTTTAGCCATGATAGCCATAGCTATCAGAATAAAGACCATCATTATTATCGATATGGCGGAGCCGAAATTCCAATCGTATACATAGGTGAACTGCTGCTCCACAAGATTTCCTATAAGCATAAACTGCCCCCCGCCGAGCAGTTTAGGTATGACGAAGGTTGAGACAGCCGGCATAAATACCATAGTGATGCCTGTTATGACCCCCGGAAGGCTCAACGGAAAAATTATTTTTCTGAAAACTGTAATTTCATTGGCTCCCAAATCCTTAGCGGCTTCCATTAGGGTTTTATCCATTTTGACAAGGACAGAATATATGGGTAACACCATAAAAGGAATAAAATTATACACCATACCTAAAATCACGGCACCATTATTATATAAAAGATTTAATGCCGGAAGGTTGAAATACCCTAATATGTTGTTTATGACTCCGTTTTTGCCAAGTAAAGTCATCCAGGCATAAGTTCTGAGCAAAAAATTCATCCACATGGGCAACACGAATAAAAGAACCATTAAATTGCGTTTAGTGATGTCCGCCCTGGCGATGATCATTGCCATGGGATAACCCAACACTAAACAAAACACAGTCGATATGAGTGCTAATTTTAAAGATCTATAGAGCACCTTCCCGTAGATAGGGGATACAAAGCGCCTGTAATTTCCCAGGGTGATGCCCCCGTCCCTGAAACTCAAACTAAAATAGAGCACTAAAATCAGCGGAACAACTATGAAAATAATCAACCATACTATATAGGGATAAGCCAAAATCTTTTGTCTCGATTTCATAATCAGGCACCTCTTTTCATAATATGGATTAAATCCGGCCCTATATTCATACCTATATAATCCCCCACCGGGGCCGTAATAGTGCTGTGTATCATCCACTGCCTCTCATTTTCTTTGACTATCATTTCATAATGAACACCTTTAAAGGTGCTTGTGATCACCTTCCCCTTTAACATGCCCGTTTCCGCCGATGTTATTTCAATATCCTCCGGCCTCACTACAACATCTACTTCCGTATTTTCTCCAAAATCCTTATCTACACAATCAAAAATTCTGTCTGCAAATTCTACCAAATAATCCCTGATCATGATTCCCTTTACTATATTGCTCTCTCCTATAAAATCTGCAATAAATGCAGTTTTGGGTTCATTATAGATATCCTCCGGTGCACCTATCTGCTGTATTTTGCCTTCATTCATGACTGCAATAGTATCCGACATGGTGAGAGCTTCTTCCTGATCATGTGTGACATAAACAAATGTAATTCCTACTTCCTGTTGAATTTTCTTAAGTTCTATCTGCATGCCCTTTCTCAATTTTAAATCCAAGGCCCCCAAAGGTTCGTCCAACAAGAGCACCTTCGGTTCGTTAACCAGCGCCCTGGCTATGGCCACTCTCTGTTGCTGTCCCCCGCTCAAAGAATCCACAGTTCTTTTTGCAAAGCTTTCCATCCCCACAAGCCGCAACATCTTGTCCACCTTCGTTTTAATCTCCATTTCCGATATCTTTTTTATTCTGAGCCCGAAGGCTATATTTTCAAATATATTCATATGAGGAAACAGGGCATATTTTTGAAATACCGTATTTATCTGCCTTTTGTAAGGCGGCAGATCGTTTATCCTTTTGCCCTCAAAAAAAACATCTCCTCCTGTCGGGTATTCAAATCCGCCAATAATCCTCAATGTAGTGGTTTTACCGCATCCACTGGGCCCTAATAATGTCAAAAAATCGTTTTTTCTGATATATAAATCAATATTATCCAAAACAGGAGTTTCACCGTCATAGATTTTGGTTATATTCTTTAAATCGATTATATTTTGGCTCATTAA
Organism: uncultured Alkaliphilus sp.; assembly: GCA_964403395.1. Taxonomy (GTDB): domain Bacteria; phylum Bacillota; class Clostridia; order Peptostreptococcales; family Natronincolaceae; genus JAAZJW01. The sequence goes on along the minus strand of CAYOGD010000149.1, from coordinate 1,380 downwards.
ATACCCTCCTTTAGCCATAGGGGTTATCCGCAGGGAAACCCTAATAGATATATTATTTTATCAGTATTCTGATAACCCGTCTATAATAAACTTTAATCATCAAAAATAAGTATAATAAGGATATCTATGCCGTGTCAATGGATTTTAGTAAAATTTTTGAAAATGTTTTTGACCCCCTGTTCTCGTGGCTCGATACAATAAGAAAGCCTCGAAAATTATAGTAATTTTCAAGGCTCTTGCGGTTATTCTAATTTGTCCTGTTTAAAAAAATACTTGCTATGGTATATTTCTACTCTACCATATATCCGTTCGCTTTAGAAACTCTAAACTTCCTAAGATTTGGGAATATTTAGAGACTCCGGCATGTTCCGAGATGATGGCATATTTTTAGCTCCCGGAATATTTTGAGGATCCTGAATATTCTGAGACTCCGAGGCGCCTTGTGAACTCTGTACACCCTGAGATCCGGGAATATTTAAGGATTCCGGCATATTTCGAGACGATGGCATGTTTTTAGCCCCCGGAATGTTTTGGGGGTCCTGAATATTCTGAGACCCCGACACGTTTTGCGAGCTCTGCACACCCTGAGAACCGGGAATATTTAGGGATTCCGGCATATTTCGGGATGACGGCATGTTTTTGGCCCCCGGAATATTTTGGAGATTTTGCATATCCTGAGACTCTTGAATATTTTGGGAACTCTGCACCCCTTGAGATCCCGAAATGTTTTGAGAACTCTGCATACCTTGAGACCCGGGAATATTTAAGGATTCCGGCATATTTCGGGATGACGGCATGTTTTTAGCTCCCGGAATATTTTGAGGATCCTGCATATCTTGAGATCCCGAGACGTTTTGTGAACTCTGTACACCCTGAGATCCGGGAATATTTAAAGATTCCGGCATATTTCGAGATGACGGCATGTTTTTAGCCCCCGGAATATCTTGAGGATTTTGCGCACTTTGTGCCCCTTTATTTTGTGATGATTGTGTCTTCATAATTAGCCACCTCCTATTCTATAGTGTGGCTGATAATAATAAATTTTATTCAAATAACTTTTTGGCTCAAAGCGTCGGAAATCAATACACCGACGCGCTGAACCATGTTTAGGCAAAACCGACCTATAATAGTGTAGAAACTACCGCATATCACGATACGCCGAACTATGTTTAGATAAAACTCGAACCCGCTTCGAAGATAAAAAAACAAAAAATAAAAAAACAGAGATATGGGACTCTTGCCCTGTTGGAACCAATTTCCTCTGCGTTAATATACTATAGTATACTATGATTTTATAACATATTTCTCATAATAAAGGAGGGAATTAATTATGTATTATAGCCAACGTTCTTGCCCTAGCGGCACTACAGCATATACCAT
>CAYOGD010000148.1:0-3479 GCA_964403395.1 uncultured Alkaliphilus sp. | reverse complement strand
TATTTTCTTTCAAATTCATGGTATCTCGTTCCCTGAAAGGTCAGCTTGCCGATATCACCCTCCGCCAAGAGCCCATATTCCTTCCCGGAAATACGGAACTCCATCCTGTCTCCGCTTTCCACTTCAAAAGTAACAAAATAGCTGGTTGAAGTATGGTGATGAACATGCCCGTTATGATTGCTGGCACTCCTTGACGTATGGCTCCGTTTTGAAACAATCCTAGCCGCTACACTTAAAACAGGCTGCTTGTTGTTATGATTCCATTCCTTGATCCCCTTGACAATATTAAATATTAAAATTGCAAACACAATAGTAAAAAATAAAGGTACAAATATTCTTATAACATTAAACATATCCATTGATACTACCTCTCTATCTTAATTTTGGAATGAATGCCTATAACTTTTTATCTGGCAGATACCCCATTGACAACCTTTTATATCGCCTTATTTTTATATAATACCATGAATATCTGTGATTTTTCAACAATTAACCCCATTTATTTCTGATACAAAAATCAATCAAAAATAAACATGGTCCAAGCCCCTCTCTGATATAAATTTCTCTATCCATTGAATTTCTAAATTATCTAATCCATAAATCTGATAAACCAGCCTGTCAATATCGAGTTGTAGCAGTTTCATTTTATCTTCATCGGTTTCATTGATCATTGCATCAATCAATTCAATCATTGTTTGCATCTTGTTTTCGGATAAAATAACCGGTATCTCTTTTAGTGGAGTCTGATATAACTCTAACATTTCACCTTTTCTCTTGCCTCTGAAGTAAAACCAGACATAATATAACTTGGAATTTAAAATCCCCAACAGGTATTTCAATTTTATATTTTTGTTCTTGGATGTAACATAATACACATCGGCGCTCGAATACCATGGAATATCATTATATGCAAATGTATTCAGATTACTTCTTTGCGGAGCAACTATCTTTTCTCCCTTAAATATTCTTTCATTTCTTCCCCAATGCAGATGAAAATACTCTATCAAGCCGTTTCTAGCTTCCCTTCGTTGGGATAATATCGGATAGTATTTCTTAAGATGTTTTTCAATATTAGGATATCTGTTATCTATTCTTTTTAAATTTCTATCTATATATATGATATTTTTGTCGGTTTCGATACTGGACTTATACCTTGAAATATCGGAATTTTTAAAAAAGGGTTTTAACAATTTCATCTCCCGTGAATCAAACATCTTATTTCTTATTTCATCTTCAAGCAATACGAAAATCCCCTCGCCTTTTCGCCCAACAATGCCGAATTTGTTGATATGTCCGGTTGTCAATCTGTCGGCACCCGAGACAATCCCCTGATTGACATGACAAATTTTATCTATTTTCATCCCTTTGGATATTTTATTCAAAATCGATTCCAATCTACTATCCATACCTTCTATAATGCGCATATATGTTTGATCACCTTCAAACAATCTATTATGTGTTTGAAAAAAATAATCCGTTTCTCCACATCTTCCCTCCAGAATTTTTTCTAATTCTTCTTCAGTTGCACATCCTGATTTTCTGACACTGATTATCTCGGTATTAGACCTCTTTCCGGAATCATTTTTCTTCAATAGAGTGATTAAATTATGCTGCCCCAGAGCAGATTCAAATATCTTAAATTCATTAAAATTGACCAGTTTCAATATATCCGTCCTGTTTTTTAAATCCTTTCTTAAAACGATTGCTCCATTTGCTGTAATATAATAATTAGTCGTAACAAATGCTATAATCCCACCATCTCTACATATATCAATCCCTTTATGGAAAAAGAAATAAAACAGATCCATCTTACCCCGATAATACTTTTTGCCGAATGTTGTTTTGACAATAGATCTGAAATTTTCTTTGTTATCTTTTTCACCGACATACGGCGGGTTTCCGATAACAATATCAAACCCGCCTCTTTCTTTAAAAACCCCCGGAAATTTTAATTCCCATTTGTCGATTAAACTATTTCCTACATGTATGTTCATATCTAAATTTGGCAATGGATAAGGTTCCGAATTTTCATCATCGGTCTTCTGTTCAGCTACCACAGAGAGCCACAGCCTTAATCTTGCAACATCTACAGCATCGGGTTCTATATCTATCGCAAAAATACAATTTTTTATGGTCTCTAATTTCATTCTGTAAAGAGAACGCCGTTTTCTTATGGATATTTCCCCATACCCGCGGCCAAATGCATCTTCCCTGTCTTTTTTTATGATATATTCCGTAATGTTGTTTCTGACTCTTACAATTTCATTTAACATACCAAGGGGAAACACCCCGGGCCCAACTGCAAGGTCCACCACCCTGATGTTTTTTAAAGCATCATCTATCCGTCCTATATTATCATATATTGATCGGGGTATAGCCCCTCCCCCCTTGGGGCTTTTGGTATCTTTTACCTTGTTTCTGATGCCCTGATTTTTTATCGGGTCCTCATATAAAATAAACTTTTTTATATCATCATATGGAACATTGACCCGATCAACCAAATAATTGATCAGGCTCTCACGACACATATAATGCACTATTTCTTCCCGCGTATAAAAAGCACCCTTTGATTTTCTATCCCTAATCTCTAAAAGGTCTTCAAATATTTTCCCCAACATCTCCGGTTCAATGATAATTTCCTCTCCCGAAAGTTCATTTTTGTTTATAGTGAAATTAAATCTATCGAATATATCTAATATTCCATCCCCATTCTCATTTGAGAATAGTTTGTTTGGTATTTTAAAGTCGACATCTTCCCAACAGTAGCCTTCTATCGGTTCAAATAACCCTCCCTCTAGAAACGGAATTTTGCAACCAAATTCTTTGTAGTAATGGTTCTTTCTTTTAGTATTCAGTATATTATAAAAAAGCGGTTCTAGACAATCACTAAAAAAGTTTTTATCCGTGCTATCCATACAAGAATCAAAAATTTCCCTGATAAATGTTCTGTTTCCATTTTTCCGGGGCATATCATTCCCGGGTTGTCCCTCTCTTCGCAAAAAATAGAGAAAAGCAACCTGGCCCATCAATTTTTTTGCAAACTGTTCGGAAAATTCTCCGGTCTCAAACCCCATTTTTTTAACTTCGTCAATAAATATATCGTTCTTTTCAAGGTGTTCTTTTAAATCCGAATATTTTTCTTTATATTGGATAAAAAAGTCCCTTGTTACCTTTTCAGCGATATCCATTTAAAATTTATCTCTCCTATGCCTGCCTCCACGTTTTTTGTAATCCTCATCTATTTCTTCCTTCCAGTCATCACTTATCTCCTTTGATTGTCTGATATCAAACATCATATTACAAACTGCACCATAACTTATTTCTACACCTTCACTATCCGCATTATAGTTGGCTGCTCTGTCTTCCCCTATACCGAGCCTTGCCGCGGTTGAAATCGCGTCTATGTTCGCTCCTAAAAATATAAATTCCCATTCATATCTTTCTTTTTGTCTTTCTATCATGGCTTTGACCTTTTCATA
>CAYOGD010000147.1:0-3528 GCA_964403395.1 uncultured Alkaliphilus sp. | reverse complement strand
GATTTTACGACATATTGATATGGCGGCCGGATTTTATAATAATATTTTAGTATCAGATCCGCATTCCGGGCATATACTGCTGTCCATATGAATATTTGTAAAGAAATTATCCCGCTCTATCAATAGTTTTTCACACCCGGGGCAGTATGTGGAATTATCAACATTGCCCATATTTCCTAAATATACATAATTTAGATATTTCTTTGCTATATCCCTGCTCTCCAACATAACTTCCAATTTCGTAGGCGGCTCGTCCATTTTATAGTTCGGAAAATACCGGGACAGGTGCAGGGGAATATTTTCGTCTAAATCGCCCAGATAAGATGCAATTTTTTCTACTTCTTCTTTGGAATCGTTTAAACCGGTCACCAGCAATGTGGTTATCTCCACATGACATCTCCCTACGGCATTTTTAATTGTCGCCAATACCGGCTCCAATCGACCGCCGCATACCCTTTTATAATAATCCTGTTGAAAAGCCTTTAAATCTATATTCATAGCATCTATATAGGGCAGAAGTTTCAGCAAGGGTTCGGTTTCGATGTACCCGTTGGTGACAAGGACCGCACTGCTATGCGGGTCTTTTTCTTTTAACTTTTTTGAAGTGTCATATATATATTCGTACCAGATGGAGGGTTCGTTGTACGTATAAGCTATGCCTATATTGTTCTCTAAACCTGAACACCTTTCTATCAATTCCTCAGGTGACAGATAATTGCTGTTCGCCTTATATTGAGCTATCGAATAATTTTGGCAAAAATCACATGAAAAATTGCAGCCAAAACTGCCCACAGACAATATATTTTTTCCGGGTTTGAAATGATAAAGGGGTTTTTTCTCTACGGGATCAATTGCCATCGCCGTTATTTCCCCGTAATTTATTGTTTTTAAAATACCGCCCTCATTGGTTCTGACCGAACATAATCCGAACCGGCTTTCGGCTATAATGCAATTATGAGGGCATAATAAACATTTTACCCTATCCTTGCATTTTTCAAAAAACAATGCATCATGTAACAAGATATCACCTTCACTTTAATATTCTCATCTATATCTTATGACTTCAAATTTTTCGATAGTATACTCCGCGTCGGGGGATATACCGCCTTTTTGAAGGGCAATATCTATTTGCTCTTCTACAGTATCTACGCCTTCTAAATCAGGAAGCAACAATCCCACCCCGGATTCGCTTTTAACTATCACACCGTATTTTTTAGGGTCAAGTTCCTCCATTGAGGCTTCCTGCGGCTCTGTAAGCACATCCACCGAAAATTTGATTTCGTCTAATTCCCCTACTTCCACGGGTAAAAATCTTGAATCATATATCCCTGCACTCACAGCATTTTTAATGATTTCTTCAGATACACTTTCGGTAGTAGGTAAAAATGTTCCCACACAACCTCTCAAAGCCCCATCTCTTTTTAATGTTACAAATACACCTCTCTTTGTATTTTTCATTTCGTCTGTTACATATGAAGGCGTATCTATATAATCTCCATTGATTAAAAAATTTGTTAAACTATCGCTTGCAAGCCTTACATGGGGGTCCGCAGTTGCCGCTCCGGCTTTGATTTTATCCTGTATATCCTTTAACAATAAGCCATAGGTGCTTTCGTCGCTTTTTTCCAAAGCAAATTCCATCACCGAATATCCCACACCCAGGGTTCCCTCGTAGGACAGCAAATTACCCTTGATGTCGTATCCTTCCATGGCGCCTAACATAATATAATATGATCTGAGCCCGCATTCTCCTGCTTCTTCTATAAGGAAAGGATTCATATTAAATACACCTAAAACATCTCCTTTTTCAAGGAGTGATATGATTTCTCTGTCAAATTCTTGCCCATAAAAACTATATTCGTAGGGCCCGTCTTCACTGAGCCTATGTGATAAATCACCACTGGCAATAAATACTACATTTTTGCCGCTATCTTCCACAGCTTTTTTAATATTCATACCAAATTTATAAAGTTGGGTCTTAGATAATGTTCCATAAGTTATATGAACCAATTTATAATCTGAAAACTCTCTATTTATGAAATACAAAGGTATCAATGAACCGTGATCCAGCCCATATTTAACATTGTATTTTTCAGCTTCACTTTTTGTTATCTTTGCAACTGCAATATTATCTTCTCTTGAGTATGCGGCTATTTCCTCTACCAAAGATATATCTATCGGCAAATCCAATTGTACATCGGGAGCCCTGAATCTGCTCAAATCCCCATATACGCTCTCTCCGGCAGATACTGCAATTGCATTGCTGAATAGAGGCCCATGAGGTGTAACTATTATTATTGTATCCGGTTTTATATCTGCTATCTGCTTAGCTACCTCGGTGCAAGCATCATACGTATTCTGAATCCTCTTCTCCTGTCCTTTTCCCACCTCGGGAACCACTATCGGCGGATGAGGCATTGTGTAAAAACTAGTTATTTTTCCCATATTAATCACCCTTATATGTTTTTATTATATTATACCCTATTTCCTGCTTCTTCTCCTTAATTTACTTCTAAACTTTATGCCGTTTGCCCCCTATAGCTTTAAATCCCGATACTATATCGTTTAATTCCTCGGTAATGCTGTTTTGTCTTTCCCTTCTATACTCATGATTCAATTCTTCTAATCTCTCTTCTATATTTTTTTCGGCGGATTGCATGGAAACCAGCCTGCTGGCATTTTCCGAAGATAGAGAGAAACAGAATGTCCTATACAGCGTAATAAAAAAGTACTGCCTTATTAGGTCGGAAATGATTCTTTCTTTTTCCACAAAATATGTGGGTATACTTCTGGATTCCCATTCTATATTATTTTTCACTATTTTAAATAAATCAATTGGAAAGAGCTGTTCCGTGTGTTCTCTAAATATAGAATCGTCCTGGGGCCTATTATAATACAGGATAATTTTTTCAACGGGAATTTTATCTCTTAATTCATCAATCTCAACTAACAATCTATTTACAATGACAGAAATAGCATCTATGGTTTGGGGCTGCATAAAGGATTTATAAATATCAAAATCATCCCTCAGCCTTTGAAATATCTGTTGCCCCACTGTAATAATCTTATGATTTCTGCTCTTTGGAATTTTTTCCGATGCAAAAAATGATATCCTCTCATTAAATCCTCCTGCAAGCCCATGGTCGGACCCGAATATAATATTGAGTACGTCTCCGTCTGCCATCTCTTCCGGAGTAAGGGGGCTCTCTTCCCCGAACAAAACCACATATAGAGACATATCCAGCACCCGCCTGTATTCCATGGATGCTTCGGCAGCGCTTTGAAATTGGTTTATATTGCTTGAGGCATAGGTTTTCATGGTTTCCACAACTGACTGTAGTTTTTTTGTGGAGTCTATACTTTCTTTTATCGCCTGTAAATTTTTCATTGAATCCCCATCTCCTGTTTTAGGGTGATCTTTATTTTTTCCAGAAAAGCATCCCTCACTTCTTCCTTTAAATTTCTATTGCTCAATATATTTTCCCTGAATAAGCTGTCTTCTCTCACATTTTTTATTATATGTTCCTG
>CAYOGD010000146.1:0-3566 GCA_964403395.1 uncultured Alkaliphilus sp. | reverse complement strand
ATAGACTTATCATATGAAAATACATTAAATATATTCATAATAAATATCAATAAGACCAACATCAAAGATACCATCATTCTCGTTTTTTTCATTTTTTGTTCTCCCCCATATAGATTTTAACCGCACATAAAACTTCCTCAATATTTTAAAATATTTAATATATCATAAAACGAACCACTTTTGAAACTCTGTAATAACTCCCGGCGATTCGCCTGTCCGGCAAAAGGCTAGGAGAATAAAAAACCGTAAAAACAATGTGTGATATATAAACATTTAAAATATATTGAATTGAGGCATGAAATGTTCGTATGCCTTTTTTGTCGCCACCCTTCCCCGCGGTGTCCGGTTGATAAAACCTATCTGCAATAGATAGGGCTCATACACATCCTCTATGGTATCTTTCTCCTCACCGGTTGAAGCCGCTAAGGTATCCAAACCTACCGGGCCGCCGTCAAAATTATGTATTATAGTTTCAATCACTTTTTTATCAACATTATCCAAACCTAATAAATCCACTTCGAGCAGTGCCAGGGCTTCCTTTGCGGTATCTACGGTTATACGCCCGTCACTTCTGACCTGTGCAAAATCTCTCACCCTCTTTAAGAGCCTGTTGGCTATGCGCGGTGTACCCCTTGACCTTTTAGCAATTTCCTCCGAAGCATCATCATCTATATAGACATTTAAAATGGATGCCGAACGTTTTATGATATCTTTTAATTGGTCAACACTATATAATCCCAATCTTGTAATCAAACCGAACCTATCCCTGAGGGGAGAAGTCAATAATCCTGCCCTCGTGGTTGCACCGATCAATGTAAATCTCGATAAATCCAGCCTGATAGACCTTGCGCTGGGCCCTTTGCCTATGATAATATCCAGAGCAAAATCCTCCATGGCAGGGTAGAGTATCTCTTCTACCGTCCTGTTAAGCCTGTGAATTTCATCTATAAACAAAACATCGTTTTCCGACAGATTTGTTAAAATAGCAGCCAGATCCCCCGGCCTTTCTATTGCCGGCCCGGATGTAACCTTGATATTCACATTCATTTCGTTGGCTATAATATTGGATAGGGTCGTTTTGCCCAAACCGGGAGGCCCATAAAACAGAACATGATCCAGGGCCTCTTTTCTCTGCTTTGCAGCCTCTATAAATATCTTTAATCTTTCTTTTGTTTTTTCCTGCCCTATGTAATCTTTCAGAAATTTCGGGCGTAACCCGCCTTCTATTTCTCTGTCCTCAGGTTTTATCCTGCTTGTTGTGATTCTGTTTTCAATCTCAGTTATCATATCTACCCTCCTTTTCTATTTTGCCAGAGACTTGAGAGCATTTTTCAAAATATCCTCCGTTGTCAGGTCCTCATGTTTTACGGATTGGACCGCCCTTTCCGCCTCAAACCTGTTATAACCCAAAGACATGAGAGCATCTACAGCCTCATCGTCGATGTTTTCTTCACCATATGATATATGATCATGTTCTATGCTTTCCTCATCTATCTTATCTTTTAGTTCTAATATTATCCGCTCGGCGGTTTTTTTCCCTACCCCGGGTGCCTCGGATATGGACCTTGTATTTTTATTCAATATGTATGCTCCCAACTTGCCCGGTGTATGAGTCGATAAAATCGCACTTGCAACCTTCGGGCCTATCTTTGTCACGGAAAGCAACAGCCGGAACATGGACAATTCCTCCATAGATGTAAATCCGTATAGACTCAGTTCATCCTCCCGAACCACCAGATGAGTATAGATGACGGCATATTCACCTCTTGCAACTTTAGAAATACTGTTTGCAGTGCTATTGATTTTATAGCCTATTCCATCTATCTCCATTATTATTTTATCCGCAGCAATATCAACAACAATCCCTTTTAAATACTCAAACATTAACAGTCCCCCAAAATCTATTTTACCCTGAACATATCTTTGAAGTTTCCCGTATGTGCATGACAGATTGCCACAGCTAATGCATCGGCAACATCATCCGGCTTGGGTATTTCGGAAAGATTTAATAATGTCTTCACCATTTGCTGTACCTGCACCTTGTCCGCCCTTCCATAACCGGTAACCCCCTGTTTCACCTGCAGGGGCGTATATTCAAATATTTCTTTATCATTATTAACAGCGGCTAATACGGCCACACCCCTGGCATGACCTACTAACAATGCGGTTTTAGTATTGGTATTAAAAAACAGTTCCTCTATAGCCACAACTTCCGGGTTATATTTAATTATAAGTTCATTCAATTCATCATATATTTTTTTTAATCTCATAGGTGTGGATATTGTGCTCGGCGTTGTAATACTCCCGTAGGCTATGGTTTTAAAATGATTACCTTCATAATGTATTATACCACACCCCAATGTTGCAAGTCCCGGATCAATTCCCAATATAATCATTTTTATATTCCACCCGTCATCTATTTATATTTTATATCAAATCCGTTATTTTTCAGTTTAGCATAATATTATTTAAAATGCTAACCTTAAAGGCTATATATCATAACAAAAAAATAAAAAACAGCCACCTGTTAAATCTGATGATATGGTTGGCTGTAATATATTTTAATTTGCAATATTAACTGCTGTAATCCTCCAGTAATTGATTGACCTCTTTTTCAGTATTTACCAAAATACCCTTCTGCAATTTTTCCTGATCTATGACCGGCAGAATATTGATGGGAATATCCGTCTGCTGTATCAATCTCTTCTCACCGTCCTCATAATATTTATATATGGCGATACAGCCGTTCTTTACAGAAACCAGATAATGATTCGGGCAGATTTCATCCGCCTGTCTTGATAAAACAACTTTCTCCTTTGAAAAACATTCTATCTCCCAGTCCAATTGATTTCCTATCAGGTATTCCTCAAGCCCGTCCTTGTTTAAGCCTATCAGTTCCGATGTGGGGCTTCGTAGCTCCTCTATAATATCCCCGCATTGTGTATATAGTGTTTCATATATTAACTGGGTTTCATGATTGATGATGTCATTATAATTTGATACCGTTATTCTATCATTGTTATCTTTATTAATATTATATGGGCTCTCCTCCTGTGCCTTGATTAAAGCCTGCAATAATTCCTGTTCCTTCTGCATTTCAGTCCTTTCTCTAGCTATTTGCCCCGAATACTTATAATAAGCAACAACAAATCCTATGGAACCGAAAACAAGGGCCAATATTAAAAAACTGATTATTACCGGAAGTACTCTTCTTTTCATTATCAAACAAACCTCCTAACATGTCTAGGATGTTATTTTAACCATTTTATTGAAAGTTATACTTTTAGGGGCCTATTATTTCCAACATTTTATATTAAGCCGGTATCCACAATGTGTTAAGTAGTTATATAAAAAACCTTTTAAGTTGTAAAGATTTATTTACTTTACATTTTATAAAGTATAGAATAGTATTAAAGCAATATACTGGAAAGGGGCAATGCCATGTTGGGGAAAAGGATTGGAGATGTAAAACCATGAGCAAAGAAGATAAAACGTTTGAATTAATGACCAAAATGTATAATGAAATGCAGGGAGGATTTAAAGAAATAAGAGGTGAAATGCAGGGA
>CAYOGD010000145.1:0-3638 GCA_964403395.1 uncultured Alkaliphilus sp. | reverse complement strand
TTGCTACCCCCAGTTTTAATTTAGCAGCCGGGGTCAGGCTCTTACGTTTCGGTTTGATAATTGCATCTGCCATTTTAGGTTTATATGGGATCATGCTGGTGACCATATTGATATTGATACATTTATGCAGTTTAAAAAGTTTCGGTGTACCATATTTAACTCCTTATACGGCATATGTAAAACAATATAGTGATCTGAAAGACACATTTATAAGGGTCCCATGGCTTACCATGCGCGATAGGGAAACAACGGTTAAAAAATCAGAACGTAAAAGGATGAGGGATCATAGAGATGAGGATTTAAATAAAGAGGAGTGAATATAACAGATGGGATATAACAAAGATGCTATTCCAACATGCCAGATGATATCTATTTTAACATTAACCGCAGTCAGTACAGGTATACTTACATTACCCAGAAATTTGGCGGAGGTAGTACCTTATGATCATTGGATTATTCTATTAGCTGCAGGAACATTCATAATGATAATGATCGTAGTTTATGCATGGATTATAAGGCTGAAACCCGGAAAACAATATTTTGAAATACTCTGCGATTCTCTGAGTAAACCGATAGCTTATATAACAGCACTGACATATATAATATATTTCACAGGTCTTATAGGGCTGCTTACAAGGCTTTTTGGTGAAGTTATAAAGGCATATCTGCTGGTAAGGACCCCTATAGAGGTGATAAACATAAGTATTTTAGCCAGTTGTATCTATTTATCAAGAAAAGGTGTGGAGGTATTGGGAAGAATGGCGATGTTCTTGCTCCCTATAACTATATTAATCACAGCATTTTTAGCAATTTTATCTTTTATAAATACAGATATCAGAAATTTGCTGCCGGTGTTTCAGATCACCTTTACTGAGGTTTTACAGGGCATACCGGTCACTATACTGAGTTTTTTAGGTCTGGAGGTGCTTTTGTTTTTTGGGGCCGACCTTGAGAAGCCCAAGGAATCCATATGGGCAACAATTGCCGTAGCAGCAGTAGTGTTATTTTATCTATTGGTCATAATATCAACTTTTGCACAATTTGGGACGATACAGATGAGGAGTTTGATTTGGCCTACATTGGATCTATTTGATACTGTAGAACTTCCGGGGCTCTTTATAGAAAATCTGCAGGTAATAGTTATGAGCACATGGGTAGTGACTGTGTTCACAACAATAGCTCCACTGTACATGGCGGGTGTAATTACAGCTAAATCTATAATGAATTTCAGAGACCGAGCTTCCCTATCCGCACCTTTTCTGCCTTTTATATATTTTGCTTCTTTAATTCCCAAAAACCTGGCACATTTATATAGGATAACAAACAAATTCACCCTATATTTTGCCAGTATTATGGTTTTTGCCATACCGTTGATAGTTTTAATATCCCTACTTATACGGACAAAATTGGGGAAGGAGGCCAAAATCAATGTATAAAAAGGTTATTGTTTCAATATTAGTTATTTTATTTTTACTGACAGGTTGCTGGGATAAGGTAGAGATAGAAGAGAGAGCACATATCAGCGCGGTAGGTATAGATATGTATTCTGCTTCCGATAGTGAGGATGTGCCAAACCGTTACATATTTACGTTCGCCTTTCCGGAAAATAAAAAGGATAATGCTAAGGATATAATTGTTTCAAGCGTTGGTGAAAATTTATACAGTGTTTCCCGAATAATGGCATCCAGAAGCAATAAGGGGTTTTTTTTGGGGCATTTGAGAACTGTGGTTATAGGAGTTGATATAGCTAAAGACTCGAAAAGTTTTCGTCAAATACTTGATGGAATAGAAAATAACGAGTTTTTAAGCAGACGTGTTGTGCTGGCTATAACAGAAGATTCCGCGGGAGAAATTATTAAAATTGTTCCCTCTATGGAGAATAAACTTGGAGAATTTATTGCAGAAATATTCAGAAGGCCGGATAGAATCCCAAGAATTGTGGGCGGTTCCGTGGGGGATATATTTACAGATCTTCATGAGAGTGGAAATACGCTCATACCCAAGATAATACCGGGAGAAACCGATGTAAAAGTAGCAGGCGGGGGTATAATCAACAATTATGAATTCAGGGGGTGGCTGGGTGAGGAGGAAACCGCACATTTATTAGTTTTAAAAGGTGAAACAAAATGTTTGTGCGGTATGGCCGTTGAATATAAAGATTATAATATTCCTATTGCGTTAAGGCCTAAAAAACCTGAATTCAGGTTAATAGAAGATGAAGATAACATAAAAATTTTAATAGAAGTTGAGATGGAGGGGGATGTTAAACAGACATATTTTGAAGCACATGATGACATGTTAGAAGTTGCAACCATCAGTAAGATAGAAAATAAAATGGAAGAGGTAACCGAACAAAGGGCCAGAGCCGCAATAGATAAAATTCAAAAAGAATTTGAAACGGACATAATAGGCATAGGTAGATATCTGAGGCAATCACATTATAAATTGTGGAAAGAGATAGAAGATGATTGGGAGGAAATATTTCCCAATATAGATATTGATGTGAATATGGATATCAAGATACGAAGGATAGGCCTAATAAGATAAAAGATGACGAGGATGATGACGGGGTGACGTTTTGTTTGGCACCTTTTTTGTTGTCAATTTGCTTTGCAAATTGGGGTGGCCCATAAAGCGAAGAATCACGTTTTACTGTATAAAGTTTCCCCCAGTTGTAAATAATAAGAATACAATAACAAAATGTATATAAAGGGGAAATGAAGATGTATAAAAAGTGGGTCGATAAATCAGTTATAGTATTTTTAGTATTTCTGTTATTTATAAATGTTCTGTATATAAAAGAGGAAGCAGAAGCCCTTGAAAAAAGAGGAGAAAATTTGATACGGTTTCATGTGTTGGCAAACAGTGATTCTCCTGAGGATCAGGAGTTAAAATTAAAGGTTAGAGATAAGGTAATAGATGCAATGTCGGGCGACTTGGAAACTTCTAAAAATGTAGATGAAACCAGAGATATTTTAATAAATAATTTAGACAAAATAGAAGCGGTTGCTGGGGAAGAGATATATAAAAATGGACAAGACTACAGTGTGAGGGTGTATTTAGGTGAATATAAATTTCCTACTAAGAGATACGGCAATATTGTCTTTCCCGCAGGCAGATATGAGGCATTGCGTGTGGAAATAGGTGATGCCGGAGGGCAAAATTGGTGGTGCGTAATGTTTCCTCCACTCTGTTTTGTAGATGTGAAACATGGTTTAACAGATGAAAAGACAAAAAGGGAATTAAAAAAATCTTTGACAGCGGAGGAATATTATCTCGTGTACAGCAGTGTAAATGAAAACGAACTGCCGCTTAGGTTGAAATCTAAAGTATTCGAGCTTTTTGAGTCTTCTAAAAAACAACTCAGCCGTTTAACGTCAATATTTTAAAATAGAAATTAGATCGGGTGGACACACGGGTCCACCCCTACCATATAAATAAGAAAGTTTTCAAATATAGTAACAAGATCGGGTGGATACACGGGTCTACCCCTGCCATGTAAATAAGAAAGTTTTCAAATATAGTAACAAGCTGGGGTGGACACACGGGTCCACCCCTACTTATTTTTTGCTCTTTATGTTTATCATTGAATAATAAATCAAACAAGGATAGAATAATAATGTCAGTAGGAAAGAAGG
>CAYOGD010000144.1:0-3640 GCA_964403395.1 uncultured Alkaliphilus sp. | reverse complement strand
CTCCTTTTCGCCTAGTTAAAAAGCAACCACTCTTTATCGTCACGTATATATCGTAAAGTTCCGATTTCAAGTCCTGTTCGGATATATCCCCTTGTGTTGTCGGACTGAAAAGTGCTTTCTAACGGTCGATATTCTCCGTAGGTATACGTCAACGTGGGAACATTGATATAACATGCCATGCTTCTGATGTCTTTTTCGACGTCATAATAACTGATTATGATAGTTTCTCCGTCACCGCTAACATCCACGGCAGTCCCTCGACTTCCCTGAACGTTGCCTTCTATACCGACAGCTTTTATGAAATCAACGGAAAATATTATCTCTTGCTTGTTTAAATCATAGCCGAATAGCCCAAAATCGCCGTGGAAAATTATTAGATCCGCGTTTTCAAAATCAATCTTGATTTCCACCCCCGGATTTACAGTTAAATCCAGATCATCAACTGTAATTTCCGAAAGCTTTGCTCGAATATCATCTTGCCCCGAATTGGTGTCGTAGCTCTGGGTCCGATTGCTACAGGCCACCATCCCCCCGATAATTATAATAGTAACGATTAAAGGTAAAAAGAATAGCCTACCCCAGTGCTTCGCTCTTATATCCAAAATATTTTGCATGTGTTCCTTTAACATTCTGCACCCCCCTCCGTATAATTTTCGTATAGCAATAAAGGTAGCGTCTGTATAAAATCTACCACCATTGAACTGTCGGTTTTTTTAGAAACAATAATCTTAACTTTATTTCCAATACTTAGTTCTTAAGAGATTTTACCACGAACTCTACACTTTTCTCTTTCATTTATATATGTAACAACAAGCCCGGAAAGGGACAAATTACTAGAAAATTTTTTTCATTTAATTAATAACTAAAAAACCGATGCTTATATATGTAATAAACACCGGTTTATGAATCTATTGAAAAAAGCATTATATAATAATCGCACTTGATCTCAAGTTTAATAGAATATGATTATTCCAAAAGGATTTTATAAGGCCCCTATGACCTATTGATATTTTATTCTCAGAGGTGTTATGGTTATTAGTAAAAATAAAAACAGAAAGTTAAATACCAAACTTCTTAAAATAAGCCACCGTTGCTTGTCTCATGATAGTTCACTTACAGCCCATATTTATTTTTATAAACCTTGTCAAACTTTAAATCTTCAATTTTATGGATCGGCCTTTCTTCATCTGGATAACCGATTGAGATGATAGATTCAACCTTTTTACCTTCGGGAATCCCTAATAAGTCTCTTACATAGTCTTCCGATGTTATATCGCCATCATGACCTCTTTTTCTGATCTGTATCCAACATGTGCCGAGGCCCAGAGATTGGGCTACCAGTTGAATAATAATTGATGCTATAGAAGCATCCTCCACCCACACATCATTGATCTGCGGATCTCCCAATACAACAAAGGCCAGAGGAACATCTTTTAAAAATGTCGAACCTGTAGCCTTGGCTTTCGATAGTTTTCCGATTGTTTCCTTATCATCCACCACTATAAATTCCCACGAATAAAAGTTTCTGGAGGTCGGTGAAAGCAAAGCCGCTTGTATCAACTGTTCAATCTTTTCATCTTCAACCTTTTTATCTTTATATTTTCTGATACTTCTTCTATTTTTCAATATTTCTAACATCGTTTCTCATCTCCTTTTTTTACCCCTCTATAAACTCAATCTATCCTTTACAATTTCCATTAAAATATCTTTTTTATTTTCCTTCGGATCTTCCAACACTATTTCTAATAATTCACCTAAAATCACACCTATTTGCTCTCCTTCAGGTATTCCCAATTCCATTAAATCGTATCCGTCGATTTCCAAATCTTTTACAGACAGGGGCTGTTTTTCATTTAATATTCTCTCAACTTCATTTTTTAATTTTAATATATCGTCTATATTCATCTCATCCTCTGAAGCCAGAGCCCTTATATCTGCAATCTGCAATCTAAACAATCTGTCTATATTGTCCCGTCCCACCCTGTTGATAAATCTTTTTAGAGCTTTGTCAGACAGATTTTTATACCTTGACATATGTTCCTTGACCAAAATCATCACTTGTGCTATGGATTTATTGTCATATTTTAATCTTTTCATCACTTTTTCCGCAATTTCCGCACCTTTTATACTATGTCCATAAAAACGCCCTATATATCTTCCGTCCAGAACAAAGGTTTCCGGTTTTCCTATGTCGTGAAATAATGCCGCCAACCTCAATATCAAATCGGCTTCCGTATTGTCCACCACGTCCAAAGTATGATCAAAAACATCTTTGCAATGATACGGATTGCATTGATCAAACCCAACACATATATACAGCTCCGGCATTATATATTTCAAAAGACCGGTAGCGTTTAATAACCTGAACCCTCTGGAAGGTTCACGTGATAGTAATATTTCATTGAGTTCCTCTCTGCTCCTTTCCGCACTGATATTTGCAATATTCCTACATAGTTTTTTTATTGCATCAAAGGTGTTTTGTTCCAGACTATATCCCAATTGCACGGCAAATCTTACACCCCTTAGCATACGCAGATAATCCTCTTCAAATCTTTCTAGGGGATCACCCACGCATCTTATTTTTTTATCTAAAATATCCTGAAGCCCGCCATGATAATCTACCAGCCCCACCCTATCATTATATGCCATGGCATTGATTGTAAAATCCCTTCTTTTCAAATCTTCCTTTAATTTTTCCGTAAATGTAACCTTCTCCGGGTGTCTGCCGTCTATATAATTGCTATCAATTCTATATGTTGTTATTTCATAATTTTCACCGCCGATAACCACTGTTACAGTTCCATGCTTAAATCCTGTAAGTGTTATTTTGAATGAACTGAATATATGCAGCATATCTTTGGGAACGCAATTTGTGCATATATCCCAATCGTTTGGAATTAAACCCAATATGCTATCCCTGACACATCCACCGACAATATATCCGGCACAACCCTCAAAATATAATATGGACAGTATCTTTTTTACATTTATCGGCATTTCAATCTTTATCTCAATTTTTTTCATTATTCCACATCCACATATGTAATTTTATTGCCACACCATTTGATATACCTTTGGAAATCATCATAACTTATGGTTACACTTGCAGTGTTTATATTAGGATGAAAGGTGATTTTTCGCCTCGAGTCCAGATCTCTATCTATCAATACTTCTACTTCCTTATTTTTATCATTGATCAGCCCGAAGGGTGAAACTGCGCCCGGGTCAAGCCCCAAATGTTTTTCCAATCTTTCTGATGAGGCAAAACTCAATCTCGTGCTTTTGATCTGCTTGGCTAAACCCTTGGTATTGGTTCTTTTGTCCGGTTCTGTTATCACCAAATAATGCTTATCCCCTTTAGAATTTCGCAAAAATAAATTTTTGCAGTGTACGATATCGTCACCCTCTGTATTATATTTGTTTAGTTCTTCAATTGTATTCATAGCAAGATGTGTAAATTTATTATAAGAAATACTTAACATATCCAAAATTCTATATACATCATCATCCATTTTTATCCCCCGTATTTTAAAATATCTTATTCTTTAAATTCCTCTATATTGACAGGAACCCGAATTACCATCCCTGTTTATAGGCAATTTACCTTTATTACATTGAAACAACAAAAACAACGCCGGTA
>CAYOGD010000143.1:0-3651 GCA_964403395.1 uncultured Alkaliphilus sp. | reverse complement strand
GAACTTACATCAACCGTCACCATAACGGTTCAAGATTATATTGCTGCCGTTGAGAAAGCACACAGAAATGCAAAATAAAATTAAAATAAATATTTGATTTTATGTTTAACCCTAGGGGTGGACAATTTGTCCGCCCCTTACTATTTTTTGCAGATATGTTGTAAATACGCACAATTATATATCAGATATCGACATTCCAAGTTTTTTCAAGATTTTATACTTTTCTAATAAATTTCAAGCACTTCAACCCCCGGACTTTGATTTCCGGTATGTTCAGGTTATAAATAAACCTATCAATGATAGGTTGTAAATGTTATAATATCATAGGGGACATTCATGTACGCGTATATTGAAACAAGTTAATTTATTGATATATTGGATTTTTTATATATTTTAGAAGGAGAGATGTTCATATGGAAAGAACAGTAGGTACTACAATCAGGGGAATTAGGGCTCCTATTATAAAAGAAGGGGACGATTTAATAAATATTGTAGTAGATTCAGTTCTAAAATCCATGAATGCGGAAAAATTTATTCTTGAGGATAGAGATGTAATAGGAATAACGGAATCTTTAGTAGCAAGAGCACAGGGCAATTACGCATCTATTGAACATATTGCCAAGGACATAAATACGAAGTTTAAAGGGGATTTTGCAGTAGTATTTCCTATATTGAGCAGAAACAGGTTTTCTTTGGTATTAAAGGGGCTGGCGCTGAGCGGTAAAAAGATATATTTATTTTTAAACTATCCATCGGATGAAGTAGGAAATTATTTAATGGATATTGATATGATGGATGAGGCGGGAGTTAATCCTTGTACGGATGTTTTAAGCGAGGAAAAATATAGACAGTTATTTGGTGAATACGTAGTACATCCATTTACAGGCATAGATTATGTAAAAATGTATAAAGGGCTGGCGATAGATAGTAATATAGAAATATTTTTGGCGAACGATGCCAGGGCTGCCTTAAAATATACTAAAGAAATATTAATTGCAAATATTCATGATAGGCATAGAACAAAAAGATTATTGTTGAAAGCGGGAGCAACAAACGTGTATGGATTAGACGAATTATTAACAAAATCTATAGATGGAAGCGGATTTAATCCTGATTATGGCCTTTTAGGTTCTAACACGGCTACAGATACCACGGTTAAATTATTTCCTAAAGATTGCCAAGAGGTAGTTGAGAGCATTCAGAGTTTAATGCGGGAGAAAACCGGTAAAAATATAGAGGTAATGGTGTATGGGGATGGTGCATTTAAGGATCCGATGGGAAAAATATGGGAGTTGGCGGATCCGGTGGTATCACCCGGGTATACGAAGGGGCTTGAAGGAACATTGGATGAAATAAAATTAAAGTATGTTGCCGATAATGAATTTAGCAGCCTGGATGGTAAAGATATGGCTGAGGCAATAAAGGATAAGATAAAAAACAAAGGCAATAATGAAAGGCTCTCCGGAGAAAAAATAGGAACAACTCCAAGACAGATCACTGATTTATTGGGAAGTTTATGTGATTTAACCAGCGGGAGCGGGGATAAAGGCACACCTATAGTGTTGATTCAGGGATATTTTGATAGTTATGCATGTGAGTGACATCTGAAAGGCGAGAGGTGGAAAATGGGAAGTGAGAAGCGGGAAGCGAGAAACGAAAAGTGAGAAATGGGAAGTATAAAATAGGACAGTTAAACAACAGTTTGGCGTTGATTTAAGGAAGGAGATATTAGTTTGGGAAAGGACCTAAAAAACACAAGAATTGTTGTAGGCATGTCCGGCGGTGTGGATTCGTCCGTAGCAGCGCTGCTCTTAAGGGAACAGGGATATGATGTCATAGGTATTTTTATGAAAAATTGGGACGAGGCGGATGAATTCGGATATTGCACTGCGGCTGAAGATTATGAGGATGTAAGAAGGGTTTGTGAACAGATAGGCATACCTTATTACACGGTTAATTTTGAAAAAGAATATTGGGATAGGGTATTTGCATATTTTTTAGACGAATACAAAAAAGGCCGCACGCCCAATCCGGACATAATATGCAATAAAGAGATTAAATTTAAAGCCTTTTTAGAACATGCCTTGAAATTGGGGGCTGACTATTTAGCAACAGGGCACTATGCCAGAATAGATTTTGATGGCGCCGAATATAGGCTATTGAGGGGGGCGGACCTCAATAAGGACCAGACGTATTTTTTAAGCCAACTAAACCAGTATCAACTTTCTAAGTCTATTTTTCCGATTGGACATCTGTTAAAAAATGAAGTGAGAGAGATTGCTAAGGATAACGACCTTGTAACGGCCGATAAAAAAGACAGTACGGGCATATGTTTTATAGGTGAGAGAAACTTCAAAGAATTTTTAAGTACCTATCTACCGGCGCAGCCGGGTGAAATGATGACCCCGGAAGGAGAAGTGAAGGGGAGACATGAAGGGTTGATGTACTATACTTTAGGACAGAGAAAAGGTTTGGGCATAGGCGGGGCAGGGACCGGTGAGCCCTGGTTTGTAGCGGATAAAGATATTGAAAAAAATATATTATACGTGGTACAAGGTGAAAATCATCCAAATCTATATTCCTATGGGCTTGTGGCGACAGACTTACATTGGATAGGCAAAAAATCAAAACCTTCTATATTTGAATGTACGGCTAAATTCAGGTATCGCCAAAAAGATCAGGATGTAACTGTTTATATAGAAGAAAATGATACCTGTACGGTGAAGTTTGATAACCTGCAAAAAGCAATAACTCCGGGACAATCCGTTGTCTTTTATGATGGTGAGGTGTGCTTGGGTGGAGCTACCATAGACAGTGTATTGAAAAATGTTGAAATTTTAAAAACATAGGAGAATATAAAAAATGCAAGGGGGTGTAAAGGCTATAAAAGCTGTTAAACAATATTGTGTTTTAGGAGTAGGTTATCTTCTATCCGCAAGGCACAAATTATTTTATGCCATCTTTTATACTATCGATTTAATAAAAAATACACAAGATTACGTCTTTAATATGGATAACTCTCATAGTTTGCTTTGAACTGCCCTGGGGAGTTATGATCATATTTTTAAAATGTGATCCTGTGTATTTTTTATTAAATATCTATATTGTTTATTTATCTTTAGATTTAGTTCAAATCAGTACCTATGTTTTTGTATGTCGAATATGTTCATGTTAAAATTTAGGGCAAACATGTTAATCGTCCAGAAAATCCCAATCTTCATCATCTTCAACTTCAAGCTCAAAAACATTTTTATAAATCCTGAGCCCACCGTCTAAATTTTTAACATCGAAGCCGTTTTGCATCAGTATTCTGGTTGCTATATATCCTCTGAGGCCAACCTGGCAGTAGATATAAATTTTTTTATCTTTCGGTATTTCATCTAATCTATCCCTGAGTTCGTCAAGAGTTATATGTACGGATCCTTTTATAAAACCCAGTTGTCTTTCGATGGATGTCCGCACATCTATCAGGAATCCGCCATCCTCCACTATTTTATCTATTTCATGCCATTGAACCGTACTTACGGCACCTTCTATAACATTAGTAGCAACAAAACCGAGCATATTTACGGGGTCCTTGGCGGAAGAAAAAGGAGGTGCATATGAAAGTTCTAATCTTTGCAAATCCATAACTGTTAATTTACCTGTTAT
>CAYOGD010000142.1:0-3708 GCA_964403395.1 uncultured Alkaliphilus sp. | reverse complement strand
ACCGCAAACATATGGATAAAAAGTTTAACAAATAGAGATATTTTATGCACTCTTTTTACTTTTTATGTTATTATACATAGTAGAGTTTCATACCTATTACTAAAAGAAGTATATATACATATGTCTAATAGAAAAATATTTACTTGGTAATAATAATAAACAACACCTTATGTAAAGGAAGTGACCGCTTTGATTACATTTAATATAAACCAAAAACAAAACCAACATATACATTTGATTGGTATCGGCGGCATCAGCATGAGTGCCATTGCCGAACTTTTAATAAACCACGGTTATAAAATTTCCGGTTCCGATATGAAAGATTCCAAAATATTGGATAAATTAAGAAGCTATGGAGCTGAAATTTACATCGGACACGACAGCAGCAATATACAAAATCCCGATTTAGTGGTATATACGGCTGCCATAAAAGGAGATAACTGTGAACGAATTAAAGCAAAACAATTGAATATCACTGAAATTGACCGCGCCGAAATGCTGGGTCACATAATGAAAAACTATAGCAAAGCCATTGCCGTCGCGGGAAGTCATGGAAAAACGACAACTACGTCCCTGATCTCCTTAATTTTGGAATATGCCGATCTGGATCCCACTATATTTGTAGGCGGAGAATTAGATGAAATCGGTGGCAACATTAAAATCGGAAAAAGTGAACATTTTATTACGGAAGCATGCGAATATGTCGAGGGTTTTCTGAAGTTTTTCCCTTTTATCGGTATCATTTTAAATATTGATGAAGACCATCTGGACTATTTCGAAGATATCAACCATATCAAACACGCCTTTAAAAAATTTATCGATTTAATTCCGAAGGAAGGTTATTTGATAGCCAACAAGGATGATAAAAACGTAAAGGAAATTATACACAGAACTGAATGTAATTTAATCACATACGGAATCAACAGTGACAGCACATTCATAGCCAAGGATATTATCTTTACTAGGGGAGGACTCCCCGTCTTCGATGTAGAATTTAACAACCATAACATCGGGACTTTTGAATTGAATATCCCGGGAGAACATAATATATACAATGCTCTGGCATCTATCGCCACCGCCCATATATTAGGGGTGGACCCACCCAAAATAAAAAAGTACATTAAAAAATTCAAGGGAATACATAGAAGGTTTGAAGTTTTAGGAGAAGTTAAAGGATGTAAAATAATAGATGATTATGCCCACCATCCCGCCGAAATCAGAGCTACGTTAGAAGCTGTACGAAATTATCCCCATCGTAAAATATGGTGTGTATTTCAACCTCATACTTTTACCCGCACGAAGGCATTGTTTAACGGTTTCGCAAGCTCCTTCGATAATGCAGATCATATAATAATAACAGATATTTATGCAGCAAGAGAATCGGATACGGGCGAGATTAACAGTGAGGACCTGGCAAATAGGATTAAGGAATATAATTCCGAAGCCGATGTTTGTTATATGAAGGATTTCGATAAAATTTCCGAATATATATACGATAATATGGAACCCGGGGATATTGTATTGACCATGGGCGCAGGCAATATATACCGCATAGGGCAAATGATATTGGAATTATAAATATAAAAACAGGCGGCTGCAGGCCGCCTTTATTATTTATTTATTTTATCTTTTTAAAAAATTTCTATCTCTTAACACTTAACTCCTTGATCGATTCGGGTAAAAGTTATTTGTCTGTTTTATCTTTTGAATAAATTTCTATCAGAAGCCCCCTCGTTGCCGTAGGGTCATGGAAAAAATAATCTCCGGTTTTCTCACGACGAGGTTCCCCCGGGAGTACATTCATATTTATATCCTCTACTTTAAAGCCTACCGCACCTGTAGCAAGTTTCATGGCGGTTTTCAAGGTTATATCCGTCTTTACATGTTTAAATGCCGAACCTATGAAATTAGGTAGTTTGGGGCCTAACACCTTTTTTGCCGCAGATATTAAGAATTCCTGCTGTGCCTTTATCCTGCCCAAGTCCCCATACCTGTCTAACGCTCCGCTGCCCTTATTGGGCTGTCGATAACGTAAAAAATCTACGCTCTTAGCCCCGTATAATACGTGATGACCTGCTTCAAGATAAATATGGGTCGGAGGATCTGAATATTCATCATCCCATTCCATTTTTTTAGGAATATACACCGGCACCCCATCTATGGAGTTAACTATAGCCTCCACACCCTTATAGGTAACCGTCACGTAATAATCTACCGGAACATCGAACAGCAGACTGCTCACTACGGTTTTTACCCCTTCGGCACCATGAGCGCCATAGGCAGCATTTATTTTTTTCTGATCCGCTCTAGTATATCCTTTTCTTACCAAATAAGTGTCCCTGGGTATAGAGATCATATCAAGATTCTTGCTTTCGGGATCAAAGGACATGAACATCATTGTATCGCTTCTTGGACCTTCTAATCCTAAAAGGATGAAATTTATTCTTTTACTATTTTCGACCAATTTTAAAAGCCTGTCCAGTTCTACTCCATTGTCTTCAACTTCACTATCATCCATAATCACAACCGGCAAATCTTTAGAGAAATCATCCTCTTTTATATATTTACTGAATGACCAAACAAGTCCGCTAAATATAACAACAAAGGCAAGAAAAGTAACTGCAAACACTTTCCAAAATGTCTTCATTTTATTCACTTCCTTAAATTGTAGTATTAAATCAAACTGGTACAGATTATAGTATGTAAGACGCGGCCAACATCGAATAGGTTCCTTTTTCATATTCGGGCCCCTCATCACGGGGGCTTCATATCATTCAAGTTTTTTGTCATTCGGGCTTTATGGCATTTGGGCCTTGCGTCATCCGGATTTTACATCATCCAAGTTTTACATCCTATTTATTATAACAAATTCCGATAAAATAATCTATCAATAAATAATTAATACTTTATGAACAAAATGTTACCTTACTGTTTACTTTAATTTAATCTGGCATAAAGCCCCCCGAATATAAATATATTATTATTAAAAAGCAACTTCGCGTTTAAGGGGTGAAATGATGCGATTCTTAATAATGAGGAAAAATCATGTCTATATTTTAGCGGCAATAATCGGTATATTGATCATCGGGGGAATTATTTTATTGATCAGATAATACTTCTTTATTATCTAAAAAAAGCAGTGAAGGACCGGAGCCTTCACCGCTTTTTTTAAAAAAACTTCACGGCCACTATTGACCTCTTAACATCATAAATTCAAGAATTGCACCGCATCCCCTGTTTTGGGATCAATTGTCAATATCCAATAACCATAGGATTCTATATTGATAGGCACATTATCACATGGATGCCAATAGGCAAGATCTTCATTTTCTTCAAATGGCTGTTCTAATGACACATTTCTACCTAATATACCATAAGCATAATTTTTGGCCTTATCATTCTCATCATAACAAATACCGAATATATGGTGCTGATGTATATACACTATCTGTGCAACTTTAGAAATATCATGATCTATAGATCCCTTTAAACTATCTAAATATGAAATAAAAGGCATGTAAGCCCTATACATGGTTTGAGTATCATAGGGGATTTGCCACCAAGTATAATTTTCTAGATTTTTGATAAATGGTTCTACCTGCAGAAAATCCTTCAGCGAATTTTCTATGTATGCTTGCATTTGGTCCTCATAATCATCTTCTATTTCTGTAGAACTGTCATCCTCTTGCTTAATTTCTGATTCATCAG
>CAYOGD010000141.1:0-3760 GCA_964403395.1 uncultured Alkaliphilus sp. | reverse complement strand
TGGTTGGAAGATAATATGATTCCTTATTATCCGTTGGGGAATTTTCGTACACCGGAGGAGGAATAATATGGCAACGGAAAGAATAATAATATCGGGTTTTGGCGGCCAGGGCGTTATGTCTGCAGGCCAATTATTAACTTATGCGGGGATGATAGAAGGCAAACAGGTTTCTTGGTTACCTTCCTATGGGCCGGAAATGCGCGGAGGTGCAGCAAATTGTGCAATCATGGTATCTGATTTTCCCGTAGGCTCCCCTATCATTACAAATGATGCAACAGCCGCTATTATAATGAATCTGCCATCCCTTGATAAATTCGAGAGCAGTTTGATTGAAGATGGGGTATTAATAGTCAATAGTTCATTGGTCAAGAAAAAGGCATCCAGGGATGATATTAAAGTTTATTATATAAACGCTACCGATATTGCCAACGAACTTGGGAATGCCAGAGTAGCCAATATGGTACTTTTAGGAGCCTATTTGGAAATTACAAAGGTTGTAAAAGTTGATTCAATACTTGAGGCTTTCATAAAAGTATACGGGCCGGATAAAAAACATTTACTCCCATTAAACAAAAAGGCCATTGAGATGGGGGCGAAGGGGGTAAAATAAATTTTAGACAATGATAGAAAAACCTTCATTATCCTTGGCCTGTTCCCACGGGGAATGATAGTACATATAATATATAAACATGAGGCAAATGGGGGGTAAAAAATGGGCAAATTATTTGGTACGGATGGTATAAGGGGAATTGCGAACAGGGATTTAACTCCCGAACTGGCATATAAATTGGGACGTGTAGGAACATATGTATTATTAGATGAGGATAACAATAAAAAAGCGAGGGTGGTTATCGGAAAGGATACGCGTATATCCGGAGATTTACTGGAATCCGCAATTACGGCCGGATTTTTATCCATGGGGGCGGATGTGGTATCTTTGGGTGTTGCTCCTACACCCGCCGTAGCATACTTGACCAGGTATTTAGAGGCGGATTTCGGGATTGTAATATCGGCTTCCCATAATCCGGCGGAATATAACGGTATTAAATTTTTTAATAATAAGGGATACAAATTATCAGATGAAGTTGAAAATAAAATAGAGGGATATATTCTAAATCATGGTGATGTAAATCGCAAGGTAGAGGGAAAAGATATAGGCTCGATTGTTTATGATAAAACGGGTATAGATGAATATATCAACTTTTTAAAGACAACATTGGATTGCAATTTTAAAGGTTTCAGAATCGCGGTGGATGCGGGGAATGGAGCGGCCTATAAAGCGGCGCCTAAACTATTGAGAGATTTAGGTGCGGAAGTTTTTGTTATCAATGATCAACCAAACGGAATCAATATCAATGAAAATTGTGGATCCACAAATCCTCAAAAAGTAGTCGATTTAGTGAGAGAAATCCGAGCCGACATAGGGCTTTCTTTTGATGGGGACGCGGATCGTTTGATCACCGTAGATGAGAATGGAAACATTGTGGATGGGGACTATATAATGGCAATATGTGCTGCGGATTTAAAAAAATATGGCAAGCTCAAAAATAATACTGTTGTAGGTACGGTTATGAGCAATATGGGATTCGAAATAGCTATGAGAGAACAAGGATGCAATGTTTCAAGGACACAAGTTGGAGATAGATATGTGTTAGAGGAAATGATCAGAGGAGGATATTGTTTAGGAGGAGAACAATCAGGCCATGTCATTTTCTTAGATTATAATACTACGGGGGATGGGCTTCTAACAGCCATACAACTCATTGGCGTAATGAAAAAAGAAAGAAAGAAATTATCCGAATTGGCCGGTATTATGGCTTCTTATCCACAGGTGCTGGTCAATGCCAAGGTTAAAAAAGAAAATAAGGAAAAGTATAGGGAAGATTTCGTGATAATGGAAGAGATTAAATTTATTGAGGAAAAAATGACGGGACACGGAAGGGTTTTGATCAGGCCTTCAGGCACAGAGGCATTGGTTAGAGTGATGTTAGAGGGAAAAAATCAAGATGAACTGAATATGTTGGCAACCGGGCTCGCTAAATTGATTGAAAATAGGCTTGGCTAAATCCTAATATTTAAAAAGGCCTTTGAAAGGTCCTTTTTAAATTAGAAAAAATGGATAATTTGGTTGTATATTGACCGAATAGAAGATATGCGGAAAGAAAATGTAGTATAAAATAAAGGAAGAAAAAAATACAACATATAAATTAAAAAGGAGGCAGGATTATGGGACTGATTAAAGCAGCTATGGGTGCTGCCGGTGGTACTTTGGCAGACCAATGGAAAGAGTTCTTTTATTGTGATTCTATACCTAAAGAGATTATAGTTGTAAAGGGTGAAAAACAAATAGGAAGGCGTTCATCCAATGTAAAGGGAAATGACAACATCATTTCAAATGGTTCAGGGATTGCCGTAGCAGACGGACAGTGTATGATTATTGTAGAACAGGGTGAGATTGTAGAAGTATGTGCGGAACCCGGGCAATTTACCTACGATACATCCACGGAACCCAGTATTTTTACGGGAAATCTTGGCGAGGGAATCAAGAATACATTTAAAACCATGGGAAAAAGATTTACATATGGCGGAGACACCGGAAAAGATCAGCGTGTCTATTATTTTAATACTAAAGAACTCATTGATAATAAATTCGGAACACCGAATCCAATACCGTTTCGTGTAGTAGATACAAATATAGGGCTTGATATTGACGTATCGGTAAGGTGTTCGGGGGTATATTCCTATAGGGTAGATGACCCGATTTTGTTCTATACGAATGTTTCCGGGAATGTGGAGGCTCAATTTCCACGTGAAGAGATTGATAGCCAATTAAAGACGGAATTTATATCGGCTCTTCAACCTGCATTTGCGGAAATTTCGAAATTAGGGGTTCGTCCCAGTGCATTACCCGGTTATGCAGAGGAACTTTCACAGGCAATGAATGAGATATTATCGAAAAAATGGGGAGAGATAAGGGGTCTTAAAGTTGTATCCATTGCATTGAATCCGATCACCCTTCCTGAAGAGGATGCGGAACTCATCAAACAAGCACAACGTACCGCTATTTTGCGTGATCCTACTATGGCTGCTGCAACTGTTGCCGGCGCACAAGCCGATGCAATGAGAGCCGCCGCCGATAATGAGGGCGGTGCAATGATGGGTTTTATGGGCTTAGGTATGGCACAGCAGGCAGGCGGAATGAACGCGCAAAATCTTTTTGCCATGGGGCAACAGGGGGGACAACAGGGGGGTCAACAGGGACAACCGCCGCAATCACCACAACCGCCGGAACCGCCACAATCGCCGCAACAACAAGTCCCTTCTTCAGGTGAGGATACATGGACATGTAGCTGCGGTACCGAGAATACCGGTAAGTTTTGTACAAATTGTGGAAATTCTAAGCCCGATACGACAGGTCAGTGGACTTGCGAATGCGGAGCTTCAAATACAGGGAAATTCTGCTCTGAATGCGGAAAGCCAAAACCACCTGAAACAGTGACTTATCGTTGCGATAAATGTGGTTGGGAACCTGAGGATCCTACAGAACCTCCTAAATTCTGTCCGGAATGTGGAGACAAATTCGATGAGGATGACAGGAACTGATTAAATGATGGGGGGGTTAGAAAATGGCGACAGCATTGCAGGAATATAAATGCCCTGCTTGCGGCGGGGCAATTGAGTTTGATAGCAGTATTCAAAAAATGAAATGTCCATATTGCGATACGGAATTTGAAATGGAATCTTTAAAGGCTCTTGATGA
>CAYOGD010000140.1:0-3767 GCA_964403395.1 uncultured Alkaliphilus sp. | reverse complement strand
CAAAATTAATCTCATTGTACCATCTCCTAATTTGACTACAATAACAATATTTATACAACTATTTCAAGAATCCTTGGTAATGTCTCATCAAAAGTTGTGCTTCAATCTGTTTCATTGTCTCAAGGGCAACCCCTACGACAATCAATACTGCCGTACCGCCGAAAGCTATCGGTATCTTTGTGGCTCCCATTATAATCGTGGGGACAATCGTAATTATAGCCAAAAATAGTGCCCCCGCCAGTGTTATCCTCGTAAGAATTTTATTTAAAAAATCCGATGTTGGTTTGCCGGGCCTGATTCCCGGTATAAAACCGCCGTTCTTTTTCATATTAGTAGCTATTTCCACAGGATTGAATGTGGCCGCAGTATAAAAATAAGTAAAGAATATGATCAATAATGCGCTCAACAAGTTGTAAATAAATATACCCGGTGCAACATTAGGTGACAACCATGTATTTAAGAAATGTGCAAATCTGCCTTCCTTGCCGACAAAGTAAGAAATCGTATGCGGAAATTGCAGCATGGACATAGCAAAAATTACCGGAATAACCCCTGCCTGATTTACCTTTAACGGAATATGCGAACTCTGCCCGCCGTACATCTTTCTGCCGACGACTCTCTTAGCATATTGCACGGGGATTTTCCTAGTCCCCTCCTGAATAGCGATAACACCGACTATTATCAACAACACCATGACTACAAAACCTGCAATAGGTAACAGCTTCAGTTCACCCTGTCTTGCCAAGGCAATCGTATGTTTTATTCCACTGGGCAGTCTCGAGACTATACCTGCAAAAATTAATAGAGAAATACCATTCCCCACTCCTTTTTCGGTTATCTCCTCGCCCAACCACATCAAGAATGAAGTACCGGCCGTCAAAGTGAGAACGACTGTTATGATGCTGAATGTATCCTGGTTTATCAATGCGCTTCTAAACAAACCTACACTTATCCCTACAGCCTGTATCAGTGCTAATACAACAGTTGCATATCTGGTGTATTGATTGATTTTTTTGCTGCCTTCCTCGCCTTCCTTCGCTAATTCCTCAAGGCTCGGAATAGCCATAGTCAACAACTGCATGATAATAGATGCTGTGATATAAGGTGAAATACTCAATGCAAAGATTGTCATATCTCCAAAAGCTCCACCGGATATCAAATCAAAGAATGAAAGCAGCCCGGCACCCTCTACTATACTTTTTACCTGTGCAATATTGATACCGGGAACCGGTATAGCAGCACCTAATCTAAAAACAGCAAGCATTATGAAAGTGAATGTAATTCGCTTGCGCAGATCCGGAATCTTCCAAGCATTTTTCAGCGTCTGTATCACTTTAAATCACCTCTGCCTTTCCCCCCGCCGCCTCTATTTTCTCCGTAGCCGACTTAGTAAATTTTTGCGCTTTTATTACTAAGCTTTTTTCTAAATCACCGTTTCCTAAAACTTTAACCCCATCTTTTTCAATCTTTCTGACAACACCCGTTTCCTTCAATAACTCCGGTGTAACAACTGTGCCGTCTTCAAATATATTTAATTTTTCAACATTGACCTCATTATATATTTTAGCAAATACATTTGTAAAACCGCGCTTCGGAAGCCTTCTGTACAGAGGCATTTGGCCCCCTTCAAATCCCGGTCTTGTACCTTTGCCACTGCGGGCCCTCTGTCCCTTTGATCCGCGGCCGGCAGTTTTTCCGAGCCCGCTGCCGGTGCCTCTTCCTTTTCTTCTTTTATTTCTAACGGCACCATCTGCAGGTCTAAGCTCATGTAATTTCATGTCTACACCTCCCCGGTTTATATTTCTTCAACTTCTACTAAGTGTTTGATTGTTTCAATCATACCTCTTATTTGAGGAGTATCTTCCTTCTCAGTTACTTGCCCCATTTTCCTGAGTCCCAGGGCCTCCACTGTTTTCCTCTGATTCGGCTTTGCACCTATAACGCTCCTGACCAGTTTTATGCTCAATTTTGCCATAGTTTATCCCCTCCTACCCTAAGAGTTCTTCTACGGACTTCCCTCTTAGCCTTGCTACTTCTTCAGCCCTCTTTAAATTTCTCAATCCGTCCATCGCCGCACTCACCATGTTTTTGGAATTGTTCGAACCCAGGGATTTCGCCCTGACATCTTTAAAACCTGCCAATTCCAATACAGTACGAACCGGCCCTCCCGCAATAATTCCGGTACCTTCTCTGGCCGGCATTATCAAAACATTTCCGGCTCCGAAACGTCCCTTGATTTCATGGGGAACTGTGGTTCCGACAATCGGTACATTGATAAGGCTTTTCTTGGCATTTTCAATTCCTTTTTTGATAGCATCCGGAATTTCCATCGCTTTTCCTGTTCCGGCACCTACATGCCCGTTTTCATCACCGACGATGACCAGTGCGGAAAATCTAAAATTCCTACCGCCTTTAACAACCTTGGTAACACGTTTTATATCAACAACTTGTTCTTTTAAATCAAGTTGATTAGCGTCTATTCGCTTGCTGTGCATCCTTTTACCTCCTCCTTTTTAAAATTTTAGCCCGGCTTCTCTGGCACCTTCCGCCAAAGCTTTAATCCTTCCATGATAAATGTGCCCGCCACGATCGAATGTCACTTCTTCTATCCCTTTTTGTAAAGCCTTCCTTGCAACTAATTCGCCGACTAATCTTGCGGATTCGGCATTCCCCGCCGATTCGACCTTATCCTTAATACCGTCTTCCAGTGACGAGGCGGCAACCAACGTGGTTCCTGCCGTATCATCAATCAACTGGACATAGATATTCGTTAGGCTTCTGTATACATTTAATCTTGGACGCTGAGGAGTTCCCATAATTTTATTACGAACCCTTTTATGCCTGAGTAATCTTCTAGAGTTTTTGCTCTCTTTTTTAAACATATTATTTCACTCCTTTTCCTCACTAACCTGTCTTGCCTACTTTGCGCCTTATCATTTCGCCCGAATATCTCACGCCTTTTCCTTTGTACGGCTCAGGTTTTCTCAATTCTCTGATTTTAGCGGCATAGTTACCCACCAGCTGTTTATCGATTCCTTTGACCAGGATTTCAGTCTGTGAAGGAACTTCAACAGTTATCCCTTCAGGATCCTCCATCTCCACCGGATTAGAAAAACCCAGATTGAGTATGAGCTTATTTCCCTGCTTGCTGGCCCTGTATCCGACACCTACCAGCTCAAGCTTCTTTTCGTATCCTTCGGTCACACCCTCTATCATATTAAAAAGTAAGGATCTTGTGAGCCCATGAAGGGACCTGTGTTTTTTACTATCGGTAGGCCTTACGACATTGATTATATTATCTTTTATTTCAAATTTCATATCTGTACTCAGTTGCTGTTCCAACTGCCCTTTTGCACCCTTTACGGTTACAAAATTTTCCTCGCCTATTTTAACCTCCACACCTTGAGGTATTTCTATCGGTTTTAAACCTATTCTTGACATGTTTGCACCTCCCTGTAAGTATATTGCTGCTTTTAATTACCAGATATAAGCGATAACTTCTCCGCCGACACCTTCATTTCTGGCTGTCTTATCGGTAATTATGCCCTTTGAGGTGGAGATGATTGCAATCCCCAATCCACCCAGCACTTTAGGAACCTCATTTTTTTTAGCATATACTCTGAGTCCCGGTTTAGATATCTTTTTGATTCCCGTAATCACTTTTTCTTTGCTTCTTCCATATTTTAACTGCATTCTGATAATACCCTGTTTCCCGTCTTCTATAATATTAAACCCTCTTATAAAACCCTCTTCAAGAAGGATATTTG
>CAYOGD010000139.1:0-3785 GCA_964403395.1 uncultured Alkaliphilus sp. | reverse complement strand
ATTGCAGCATTTAACGATGGTTCCATGTATATTGAAAAATTCATAGAAAACCCCAGGCATATTGAATTTCAAATATTAGCCGATAACTATGGGAATATAATTCATTTAGGGGAGAGGGACTGCTCCTTGCAGAGAAGAAACCAAAAGATTTTGGAAGAGGCGCCATGTGCGGCTATGAATGAGGATTTGAGAACCAAAATGGGCAAAATTTCTCTCAGGGCGGCCAAGGCCATAGATTATGTAAATGCCGGGACTATAGAATTTTTGTTGGATAAAGATAATAATTTTTATTTTATAGAGATGAATACGAGATTGCAGGTAGAACACACAATAACAGAGATGGTGATCGGAATGGATTTAGTAAAGGAGCAGATAAAAATAGCATATGGAGAAAGATTGGATATTTCACAGGAGCAGATAAAAATAAACGGCCATTCCATTGAATGTAGAATAAATGCCGAAGATCCCGAGAATGAATTTAGCCCCTGTCCCGGGGAAATAGAGGGATATTTTTCTCCCGGGGGTTATGGTGTAAGGATGGACAGTCATATCTATAACGGGTATATTATTTCCCCCGCCTATGATTCTATGATTGGCAAACTCATAGTATGGGGAAAAGACAGGAACGAGGCTATAAGCAGAATGAAAAGGGCCTTGGATGAGCTGGTGATCACCGGTATAAAAACAAATATTGATTTTCAGAAACAAATATTGGGCAGTGAAGATTTTTCAGCAAATAAAATAGGTATTTCAATTCCGGCCCTCAATCTTTAATCATCAATATATAGGGATATAAGAGGTAAAGTCCTAATGGTTTATTCATTTATTAGGAAGGGTTGGTGAGGTTATTCATATTTGAAATCGTAATAGGCGTGCCTTTTACTAGGACCCCAAGTTTTTTATATGAGCGGAAGGAGATGCAAAATGCTCAGAGATCTCTTTAGTAGGAAAAAATATGCAACGGTGATGTTGTATAAAGACGATGATAATAAAGTAAGAACCGTAACTATCGATAATTTTCAGAAAGTATCTGAAGATAAATTAAAGGCCACTACCAAGGACAGTCATCCCAGGATAGCTGCCAGAAATAGAGTCAATTCTATAATAGACAAAGGAACATTTGGAGAGTATGATACGGATTTAAAAACAATCAATGAGTTAAGCTTTCCGGGCTACATGGAAAAGATTAAGACTGCAACGGAAAACAGCAATGAAAAGGAAGCCGTAATAACCGGGGAAGGAAAAATAATGGGCCGGGATTGTATCATATGCGTCATGGAACCCGATTTTATGATGGGAAGTATGGGCTCGGTTGTGGGAGAAAAGATAACAAGGGCGATAGAAAAGGCGATTGAAAAAAGATTTCCTGTGATCATATTTACCGCATCCGGGGGAGCAAGAATGCAAGAGGGAATTTTGTCATTGATGCAGATGGCTAAAATATCCGCTGCTTTGGGCAGATTGGGCGAAGAAGGATTGTTGTATATTTCTGTTTTAACCGACCCGACAACGGGTGGAGTAACTGCAAGCTTTGCAATGCTTGGAGATATAATTATTGCGGAGCCGGGTGCGTTGATTGGTTTTGCGGGCCCTAGAGTTATTGAACAGACTATTAAACAAAGGTTGCCTGAAGGTTTTCAGAGAGCGGAATTTTTACAGGAAAAGGGATTTGTGGATATGATTGTTCATAGAAAAAATATGAAGGCAGTTTTATCCGGAATACTCAAAATTCATGCACCGGGTGGTGAAGTCAATGTCTAGTACTCCGGAATTTGAAAAACCCATCATTGAACTTGAGAATAAAATTATGGAATTAAAAAATCTTGCTAAAGAAAATAATATGGATTTATCCGGTGAAATAGAGATATTATCAAAAAAGGCCGAGGAGATGAAGCAAAATGCTTATAAAAACCTTACTCCATGGGAGAAAGTTAAACTTGCACGGTTACAAGAAAGACCCACATCGCTTGATTACATAAAAAAAATGATAAAAGGGTTTATGGAATTTCATGGGGACAGATTTTATGGAGACGACAGCTCTATAGTAGGAGGTATAGGGATGCTTGATTGTCCGGCTAATAACGGGGCCTGTCCGACCAATAGCCGGGCCTATCCAGCCAATAGCTGGGCCTGTCCGGTCAACAGCCGGGAGGGTATACCGGTTACGGTTATAGGGCATCAAAAAGGGAAAGATACGAAGGAGAATATTAAAAGAAACTTTGGAATGCCTCATCCGGAGGGATACAGAAAAGCACTAAGATTGATGAAACAGGCAGAAAAATTTAAAAGGCCTATTTTGACCTTTATAGATACGCCGGGGGCATACTGTGGGATAGGTGCGGAGGAAAGGGGGCAAGGAGAGGCCATAGCCTTAAACCTTATCGAGATGAGCAGGCTTAAGACACCTATTATATCCATAATTATAGGCGAAGGCGGAAGTGGGGGTGCCCTGGGGATTGGCGTTGGTGATAGAATATGTATGTTAGAAAATGCCATATATTCGGTAATATCGCCGGAGGGGCTTGCCAGTATACTCTGGAAAGATGCGGCCCTTGCACAAAAAGCCGCAAATGTTATGAAACTAACTGCAGAGGACTTGCTCTCCTTGGATATTATAGATAATATTATAAAAGAATCCCCGGGCGGAGCACATAAAGATATAGATTTCGTGACGGATAATATAAATAATTATGTGTTTAATGAATTAAAGGGGCTTATGGAATCGAATATTGAACAGCTGCTCCATAAAAGATATAATAAAATTAGAAGAATAGGAGTATGGGCATAAAATTTAATTTGTTTCAATAGATATATTCCGCAGGCCTATTTTAGAAGATGGTTATAACAAAGAATTCACAAATGGGTTCTTAGGCCAAATCACAAGCTAGGGGTGAACCGCATGGAATTGGAGCCCAGGGGTCGAGCCAAGGGGTCTGACACCGCGGTTCATTTTCTATGCACAGGATAGGAGCGGAAAAAATGATGTTTTGACTCTTTTGTCAGCCGGAAAGTGGTGTAATAAAAAATGCAGGATAGATATGTAGGTGACGTGGGGGATTTCGGGAAATTGGGTCTGCTTCGCCAAATAGCGGATTTGGGATTAAAAGTGGGCGTTAATTGGTACCGCACGCATAAACCGGAAGAACACAATAATAACGATGGAAAACATATCGGATATCTTAACAATAAATTATTTCAAGGGTGTGACGATGTATTGCTCGAAAGGCTCCGGGAAATAGTGGGGCACGATAGAAGCATTGCCGCGCTTGAAGGGGCCGGGCTTATTTCCGATGCCTGTTATTATTCTGCAATACTCAGGCCGGGGAACGATCGATCCTTTTCAAGGGATACCTGGTACAGTAGCTCCCTTAAGGCCTTATCTCATTCAGATATTATATTTTGCGACCCGGATAACGGGTTGCTTGTAAAAAGTGTATCATTGCTCTCGTCCAGAAGTGATAAATACATTACTGAGGATGAGCTGGTGGGTTATTATTTATCGGGTAAAAGCGTTATTTTTTATAATCATCGATGTAGGGAAAAAGAGGAAGTGTATCTACAAAGATTTAAACCTCTGCAGTTGCGAAGCGAGTTTGTATCTGCAAAATGGAAGGGGCTGAAGTTTGTTCGCGGTTCAATACGTGATTTTATATTCATTTTACAACCTGTTCATTTTGAGAAGATAAACAATGTGGTAGGGAAAATTATGCAAAGTAACTGGAACAGACATTTTGCGACAATAAACATAGAAATATAATCGCTATTTGAACCAAGGGGTCTAACAC